>JACSRG010000453.1 GCA_014879865.1 Anaerolinea sp. | reverse complement strand
CCGCCCTGCTCGACGATCTGGAAGATGTGCGCATGGCGGTCACATGGCCCCTCGCGTGGATGCGGCACGAACGCACGCCGGGGGTGCTGCGGCGCGCCTACTTGATCGAACAGAGCGACAACGTCAAAGCACATATTGTTCGTGTCGCCGCCAGCTTGATGTCGGAGGCGGGCGAGGAAATCTTGCAGGATGCGCTTAAGCGCACCGGGCGCGTCCGCCAGACCGCCGAGCAGATCATGCAGGATCGCGGCGGCAGGGGCGCGCCCAAATTCGACGAAAGCGCGTCCGGGGGCGTGGCGCTGAGTCAGTAGCAGCACCTGCCAATGCCGGAGTCTTTGAAGGCTTGTCCGGTATTGCCGCACGGGGTTTAAACCCTCGGCGGTGGGCTGACGACCATTGAATACCGGACAAGCCTTTTGAGCCTCGGCAGCAGTTTCACACCCGGTGATGCACCTGCAAGCTGCGCACCTTGAGCGGCTTCTTACGCAGCGCACGGATCGCCTGTACGACCGCTTGCGCGGCGCTCATCGTCGTGATGATCGGCACGTTGTACAAGTGCCCCGTCCCACGAATTAGCCCGCCGTCGTAGTGCGCTTGACCGCCGCGCGGTGTGTTGATGATCAGGTCGATCTTACCCGCGCGGATCAAATCTACCACATGCGGCGACCCGTCGCTGACCTTGTTCACCCGCGAGACGGGGAGTCCCAACTCGCTCAGATAGTCGGCGGTGCCGCTCGTCCCGATCAACGTAAAGCCCATGCCATGCAGATCACGCGCGATCTTTGTCACCGCGCCGCGATCATACGGGTTGACGCTGATGAAGACCGTCCCGCTCATCGGCAAGCGCGTGCTGGCGGCGAGTTCCGCCTTCGCAAACGCATGACCGAAGCTCGACGCATGTCCCATCACTTCGCCCGTCGAGCGCATTTCGGGACCCAAGCGCGCATCCGCGCCGGGGAACTTCTGGAACGGCATGACCGCCTCTTTGACGAAAAAGCCATCGACTTCCGGCTCATCGACAAACCCGATCTGCTCCAGCGTCATCCCGGCGGCGATCTGTGCGGCGTAGCGTGCCAGCGGCTTCCCGGTCGCCTTACTGACAAATGGCACGGTGCGGCTGGCGCGCGGGTTGACTTCCAGCACGTAGACGACTTCATCCTTGATGGCGAACTGGATATTGAACAGCCCCTTCACGCCGAGCGCCATGCCGATCTGCTCGGTGTATTCGCGGATGATTTCGATGTGATACTGACTGATCTTGTACGGGGGCAGCACACACGCCGAGTCGCCGCTGTGGATGCCCGCCTCTTCGATGTGCTGCATAATGCCGCCAATCGTGACCTGTTCGCCGTCGCACAGCGCATCCACATCGATCTCGAACGCATCATCGAGGAACTGGTCGATCAGCACCGGATGCCCGTTCCACTGGATATGCTTGTCGATCCAGTCCAGCAGCATCTCGTCGTCAAACACGAGCGCCATACCGCGCCCGCCAAGCACATAGCTTGGTCGGATCAGCACCGGGTAGCCGATCTGCTTGGCGGCGGAGACGGCTTCTTCGCGGGTTAGCGCCGTGCTGCCCGTCGGCTGCGGGATGTCCAACTGCGCCATCAACGCATTGAAGCGCTTGCGATCTTCCGCAAGGTCAATCGTATCGACGGGCGTCCCCCAGATCGGCGCGCCTGCTGCTTGCAGCGCGTGCGCGAGGTTGAGCGGCGTTTGCCCTCCGAACTGCACCAGCACCCCATCGGGGCGTTCCCGGTCGATGATGTTCAGCACATCTTCGGCAGTCAGCGGCTCGAAGTACAGCCGATCCGCCGTGTCGTAATCCGTGCTGACCGTTTCCGGGTTGCAGTTGACCATGATTGTCTCGTAGCCCATTTCTTTGAGCGCGAAACAGGCATGGACGCAGCAGTAATCGAACTCGATCCCCTGCCCGATACGGTTGGGTCCGCCGCCGAGGATCATCACCTTGCGCTTGTCCGTCGGGAAAGCCTCGTCGTCTTCCTCGTAGGTCGAGTACAGGTAAGGCGTGTGCGCTTCGAATTCCGCCGCGCACGTATCGACCCGGTAGTAAGTGGGGATCACGCCTGCTGCTTTGCGCCGCGCACGGATCGTCGCGGCATCCACATGCAAAATCTGCGCCAGATGAGCATCGCTGAACCCATTCCGCTTGAGGTTGAGCCAATCCGCCGCGCTCAAGTGATCGACGGTCTGCTCACTGATCCAATCGCTCACGCCGTCGATGGCGGCAAGCTGCGTCACGAACCAGTGATCGAAACTGGTCTTGGCGGCGACTTCTGCCGCGCTCGTCCCCTGACTCAACGCGGACGCGACTTGGAACAACCGCTGCGCTGTCGGCAGGTGGATCGCTTCGGCGGCGGAGTTTTGAACTGCATAGCCAAAACCCAACATGCCGATGTCGAGCGACCGGATACCTTTCTGCAAGGCTTCGGCAAACGTGCGCCCAATCGCCATCACTTCGCCGATGGCTTTCATCTGCGGACCGAGCGTTTGATCTGCGCCGGGGAACTTGGCGAAATCCCAGCGCGGGATTTTGACCACGACGTAATCGAGCGATGGCTCGAAACTAGCGGGCGTCACGCGGGTGATGTCGTTCGGGATTTCGCCGAGCGTGTACCCGACTGCCAGCAGCGCGGCGATCTTGGCAATCGGGAAGCCGGTCGCCTTGCTCGCCAGCGCCGACGAGCGCGACACACGCGGGTTCATCTCGATGACGTAGACCTGCCCATCAGCGGGATTCACGGCAAACTGCACATTCGCGCCGCCCGTCGCCAAGCCGACGCGATCCAGCACCCTGCGCGCCATGTTACGGAGGCGCTGCAATTCCTTGTCCGTGAGCGTCTGCGCGGGTGCGACGGTGATGCTGTCGCCGGTGTGGACGCCCATCGGGTCGAGGTTTTCAATGGTGCAGACGACGACGAAATTCCCGGCGACATCGCGCATGACTTCGAGTTCGTACTCTTTCCAGCCGAGCACGCTCATCTCGATCAGCACTTCCCCGACGGGGCTCAGCTTGATGCCGCGTTCGGCGATCTCGCGGAGCTGCATCTCGTCAAACGCGACACCGCCGCCCGATCCGCCGAGCGTGAACGACGGACGGATCAAGCACGGGTAGCCGACTCGTCCCGCCGCCGCTAACGCCTCGTCCACACTGCCGACGATTTCGCTCGGTGGGCAGCTTAAGCCGATCTCGGTCATCGCCTGTTTGAACAACTGGCGATCTTCGGCAAGGTCGATGCTTTCCAGCACCGCGCCGATCATCTCGACGCCGTGCCGTTCCAATACGCCGCTTTCGGCAAGGGCTTTCGACAAATTGAGCGCCGTTTGCCCGCCGACCGTCGGCAGCAGCGCGTCCGGCTTTTCCTG
>JACSRG010000276.1 GCA_014879865.1 Anaerolinea sp. | reverse complement strand
CTCACGCCCGCGCTGCGTGGTGAAGATCGCGCCATCGGGCAGCCATAATTCCGGCGACACCATCGCCGCCGTGAAGATCACCCGCCCCGCCGCGCTGCGATCCACTTGCGTCACGGTCGCGTAGCCGCCATCGGGGAGCGTCGTTCCGTGCAGAATCGCCGCCCCATCCGGTGACCAGATCGGCGCGCGCCAGTACGCCCCGCTGTTAATTGCCGAGGAGGTGCTCAACGGACGTTGATTCGAGCCGTCGCGCGCCATCACGTACAGATCGCGGTAGCCACCGTCGCGGATCGAGAAGAAGGCGATCTCGCGCCCGTCCGCCGACCACGCCGGGCTGACATCCCAACCGTGATTCTGCGTCAGGTTGGCGTTGTTCGTCCCATCCGCCCCCATCACCATGATCTCGGCGTCGCCCGTCGCCCACGACACATACGCGATCTGCGTCCCGTCCGGCGACCACGCCGGGAAACGGCTGTCGGTGGGCAGGTTCGTCAGCGCGATGACGCTGCTCAGCGGCGCATCGATGTCCACACGGTACAGATCGATGCTGCCGCTGCGCTCGACTTCGTAGACGATCTGGCGGCTGTCCGGCGACCAGACCGGATGATAGCCGACCGCCATCCGGTGATCGTCGAGTTGAAGCACGCGCGGCGGCGTGATCGTAAGCATAAACAAATTCGGCGTGCCCGCCCGCCACGAGATGAATGCCAGCTTTTCGCCATCCGGCGACCATGACGCATCGGTATCTCCGCCGGGACTGCGCGTCAGATTGATCGACCTATTGTGCAGCGGATCGAACGCGTAGATGTCCCAATCGCCCGTGCGCTGACTCTCGTATGTCAGCACCGAATACGTCAGCCCATGACCGATGTTGACTACCAGCAGCGACAGCGCCGCCAGCGCGGCAGCAAGGATCAACAGCGTGCGAAAAACGGCGCGGGCGGCAAAGCGTGAACTCAGCGATGTGGTCTCCATGCCGGGAACATATCATCCGTGTCGTTGTCCGTCAAGTTACGAACGACACGATCCGCCCCTTCGCCCTCGGCAAGATACACATCCCAGTCGCCATCGACGTTCGACATATATACCCCCGTGTCGCCGTCCATCTGCACGGCGATTTCCAGCACCTCATCGCCTAACGGCACAGGCTGCGGATTTTCGGCATCCGGGTCGATCAAGTAGAGCGCCATTTCGCCGCCCGTAACCAATGTCTCGCGCTCGGACACGAACAGAATCCGCCCGTCGGTCGTCCACACCGACGAGATGTCATTCGCCGGATCATCGGTCAAGCGGATCAAATTGCCCCCGTCCCCGTCCATCACGTAGATGTCTTGGTTGCCTTCGCGGTCAGAGCCGAACGTGAGGCGCGTCCCATCGGCTGACCACGCCGGGAACCAGTCAATCGCGCCGCTGCGCGTGAGGTTGGTATCGCCGTCCGCCGTCCGCGCGTAGATTTCGAGGTTCAAATCGCGCAAGCTGACCCACGCCTCTGCGCCGCCATTCGCCGTGCGATAATCCCAGTTGAAGCGCCCCGTCCCGACAATCGACACAATCGTGCGCAGATCGTTCGCCACCTGATACTGATCGCTCCCATCGGCATTCATGTTGAAGGCTTCGAGTTCGCCGTTGCGGCTTGATAGGAACGAGACTGCGCCGCCGTCGGACGAATACGAGCCGAAACCGTCGGCGGACTGAGGATCATCGTCCGCTGTCAGGTTGACCGCGCTCCCGTCCGCCAGCGCCACTTCATAGATGTCCCAGTCGCCGTCACGGTTGGACATAATCATGATCGTGCGCTGATCCGGTTCGCTGGTCGCTTCCGGCAGCAAGACCTGCGGGTTGGGAATGGCGACCGAAAACAGCCAGATCAGCACGACGACAATGCCCACCGCAAACAGCAAGCCGAGCAGGACGCGGCGCGGCAAATTGAACCTTGGAGCGGACATAGGCGTTTATCCTTAGAAGCATGTCTCAGTCTATAATCGCCTATTGAATACCGAAAGTCGAGAAAAGGATAACGAATGGCTACCACGCTGCGTTTTAATCAGACTATCAACGTGCCGCGCGCCGTCGTCTACAAGGCGTTCACGCATCCGAACCTGCTCGATCAATGGCTGTGCAGCGGCGCACAGGTCGATCTGCGTGAGGGCGGTTTCTTCTTCTATACATGGAACGAGGGCTTCTACATCGCCGGGATATTCCAGACGCTAGAGAAGAATTCGCGCATTGTTCAGTCGTGGCGCGTGATGTACGAGCCGATTGGCAGCACGATGGAAACCGTCCTGACAGGCGACGGCGACGTGACCCACGTCGAAGTTATCATGCACATCGATCACGATGGGCGGTTTGACGGCACGGAAGAAGGCTGGCGGCGCAGCTTGGGCGATCTGAAATACCTGCTCGAAACCGGCTTCGATCAACGGCTGATGACGCGCCCGATGCTCGGCATTCATCCCGGCGGCTTGGACGACGAGCGCGCCGCGCGCCTCGGTTTGACCGGCATCAAGGGGGTGTACATCAATGATGTGGTTGCCGGGATGGGTGCGGCGAGTGTCTTGCAGCATGACGATGTGTTGGTGAGCTTAAGCGGGATGCCCGTGACCGATTTTCCGTCGCTGCAAACAGCAGTCGGGCGGCACAAGGGCGGCGACACCATCCCCGTCGAATTCTACCGCGCCGGGTCGAAGCACAGCGCCGATATGCTCTTGAGTAAGCGTCCCGTGCCGGAACTGCCTGCTACGCCGTCGGCACTGGCGGAGGTGCTGCGCGGACAGCTTGCCGAACTGCGCGGCGAACTGGACACGCTGCTGGCGGGCGTCCCCGACTCGGTCACGAGCAGCCGTCCCAACCCGACCGAGTGGAGCGTCAACGACAACCTCGCCCACTTGCTCTGGACGGAGCGCACGTATCAAGGCTGGTTGTTCAACATCGTGGGCGGCAACGGTCAAATCGTGTGGATGGATAACAACGATCTGCATCTGGTCATGTCTACGGCGGTCTACCCGACCACCGCCGATCTCGTCACCGAGTGGGAGCGCTCGCTTGCTGCCATCATTGCCGAGGTTGAGGCACTGCCCGCCGATTTCGCCGCGATCAAGCCGTTCTTCAACTTGATCGCGTTCGGGCTGACCAACGACGAACGCCATACCCGTGAACACTTCGAGCAGATACGCCGCACCATCGCCGCCATCACCCAACCCACAACATAACGATCAAGACTCAACGCAAAGGCGCAAAGACGGAAAGACGCAAAGAAAAGGGGAAGAACAAACTGTATTCTTCCCCTTTTTTTATCTACTTACCTTTGCGACTTTGCGCCTTCGCGTCTTTGCGTTGCGTTCTTTCTTTTTCTTGCTCTTGTCTTACTCTCTGGACTGCGCGTCGCGGACGGCGACGGCGGTCATGGCGACGATGTCTTCCACGTCGTCACCCGCTTGCAGCACATGGATCGGCGCGCCCAAGCCGAGCAGGATCGGTCCGACCGTCTCCGCGCCGCCGAGCCGCGCCAGCAGCTTATAGGCGACATTCGCGGACGACAGATTCGGGAAGACCAGCACGTTGGCATCCTTCACACAGCTAAACGGATAGCGCTGCTCGATGATCTCCGGCACGACGGCGGCGTCGGCTTGCATTTCGCCATCGACCGCCAGATCGGGACGGCGTTCGCGCACGATCTGCACCGCCTTGCGCACCTTCTCCGATTCGGGGTGCGGCGTGCTGCCGAAGTTCGAGAACGACAGCATGGCGACACGCGGTTCGAGGTCGAGCGTCTTGGCGAAATCCGCCGCGAGGACGGCGATTTCCGCCAGCGTCTCGGCGTCCGGGTCGATGTTGACGGTCGCGTCGGTGAACAGGTACACGCGCCCCTTGACGATCACAAGATAGACACCTGCTGCGCGCTTCGCCCCGGCGCGGGTGTGGAAGATTTGCAGCGCGGGACGGATCACATCCGGGTATTCGTAGGTCAAGCCGCTGATCGAGGCATCGGCTTCGCCCGCGTGGATCATCATCGGGGCGATCACGTTGCGATCCCGCAGCAGACGGCGTGCCTTCGCCTGCGAAATACCGCTGCGCTGGCGCAGATTGTACAGATCGTCGATGTACTTTTCGGCGACGCCGTTCTCGTTGACATCGACGATTTCCGGCTCAAACTCGAGTGCCAGTTCGCGGATCGTCGCTTCGATCTTGTCACGCTGCCCGACGAGGATCGGCGTGGCAAAACCTTCGTCGGCGACCTGTGCCGCCGCGCGAATGATCTTCGATTCTTCGCCCTCGGCAAACACGACACGCTTCTTGCCGCCGTGCTTTGCGCTGCTGACGATGTGACTGCGCACCTGCTGCCCCAACCCCTGACGGCTGATCAGTTGTTCGCGGTACGCTTCGAGGTCGATCTGACGGCGCGCCATGCCGCTGTCCATCGCCGCCTTTGCAATTGCCGGCGCAACCCACAGCAGCACGCGCGGATCGAGCGGCTTCGGGATGATGTAGTCGCGCCCGAACTTGATCGACGGCAGGTTGTAGGCGGTCAGTACGCTGTCCGGCACATCTTCCATCGTCAGTTCGGCGAGCGCGTGTGACGCCGCCAGCTTCATCTCTTCGTTGATCTGGCACGCGTATACGTCAAGCGCGCCACGGAAGATGAACGGGAAGCCCAACACGTTGTTGACCTGATTCGGATAATCGCTGCGCCCGGTCGCCATGATCACGTCTTTGCGGACTGCGTGCGCCAATTCCGGCATGATTTCCGGCGTGGGATTCGCCAACCCGAAGATCACCGGGTCTTCCGCCATCGTCTTGACCATCTCCGGCGTCATAACACCGGGACCCGACAAGCCGAGGAACACATCGCTGCCGCGCACCGCATCTTCGAGCGTACGCGCGTCGGTGTCGATGGCGAAGCGCTCCTTATATTCATTCATGTTCTCGGTGCGACCCTTGTAGATCACGCCTTTGGTATCGACCATGATGATGTTTTCACGCCGAGCGCCGAGGCTGATATAGAATTCCGCGCTGGCAATCGCGCTCGCGCCCGCGCCGGAGACGACGATCTTCATGTCTTCCATGCGCTTGCCGGTGATCTTGATCGCATTGATGATCGCCGCGCCGGAGATGATCGCCGTGCCGTGCTGGTCGTCGTGGAACACCGGGATGTCGAGTTCGGCTTTCAGCCGCCGTTCGACTTCAAAACATTCCGGCGCTTTGATATCTTCGAGGTTGATCCCGCCGAAGGTCGGGGCAAGCGCGCGGATGACCGTCACCATTTCGTCAACAGTCTTGGCATTGATTTCAATGTCGAACACATCAACGTCAGCAAAGCGCTTGAATAGGACGCCCTTGCCTTCCATGACCGGCTTGGACGCCAACGCGCCACGATTGCCCAATCCAAGAATCGCCGTGCCATTCGAGATCACGGCAACCAAATTTGACTTGGCGGTCAATTCGTAGACCGTCATCGGGTTATCTGCGATTTCCAAAACCGCCTCGGCGACGCCGGGGGAATACGCGAGCGACAGATCACGCTGCGTCTTCAACGGTTTGGTGGGAACGACCTCGATCTTGCCGGGGCGTCCGCGCCGATGATATTCGAACACGTCCTGCTTTGTGTACGCCATTGTTGCGCTCCTGCTTAAAATCCCGTGCGGATTTTAGCCCTCAGCCGAATCAGGCGCTACCGCGAGGTGATGATCGTCACGGTTGAACGCATTACGCTAATCATAATCGTGAAACTTTTGTGAATTCCATAAAGAAATATGGCGAGATGACACAAGTTAACATATGATTTGCATATTCATCCACAATGGAGCGGGGGAAGCTATGAGTGGGGCATACTTCACCATTGATGATCATTTAGCACTTACATCGCTGCCGAATCACAATGTACAAACGTTAACCGATAAGTTTTCTGAACTGCATCGCCTCTTTTTCCGGCGTATGCGCGATCACAATTGGGATCTACATCCGCATTGGGACAAGGCGGCGATCATCACGACCCACTCGGCGGCTTCTTCCGGCGAAATTAATGGTTTGGCGCTCCCTTATCTCCGCTCAAAAGAACAGCGCCAGTTGGTCGAACGGCTCATGGGACGCGACGGGCAGGTGACCTCCAGCGCCCTCGACATCCACCGCCACCCCGTGATCGAACTCCGTATTACCCCCACCCATCTTGCCATTGAACTCATCATGTCGCCCCTTTCATGGTGGGATCAGCGCAACCTGATCGGCAAACTGTCTATCGACCGTCACCGCCAAGCCCTGCGCAGCGCGTTCGCCGAAATCGACGGCGACTTCCGCTTCGGCTTCTGGGAAGGCACGGAATTGAGCGACATGCACTTGACCAGCCGCCAAGTGCTGCGCGGCAACGTCCTCGACGAATGGATCGGCACGTTCTCTGATGGGCAAGACTGGCTGCGCGTGGGCGTGTGGTACGAACCCGGTCATCCGTCGCTCGCCACCGATACCATCCTGTCGGAAGTCGTGCGACGCTTCAGCGCGCTCTACCGTCTGTATACCTTCATGATGTGGACGAGCAACAACAATTTCCAGAGTTTTTACCGCAGTGGTCCCGCGTTTAGCGGTCGCGGCAAGGATTTAGGTACTTTTTAGACTCTCGGAAGTGTAATCTTCTGTTACAATCAAAGTATGATTGCGTTCAGCGCGTCGTTATCCGACGCGCTTATGATGTTTAAGGAAAGGTTGGGTCATGGACTTCTCTGAAAGCCCCGCGCAAGCGCCTAACCGGGAAGAACTGCTGCAACTCGCCATTCGTGCGGCACGGGCAGGGAATAAAGAACCGGCGCGCGCTATGTTTCATCGAGTTTGGTCGGAAGACAAACGCAATGAACGCGCTATGATGTGGCTTGCAAAGCTCGCCGATGACAAAGCCGAGCGTAAACAGTGGCTCACCCGGGTATTGGCGGTTAATCCGAACAACGAAATCGCCAAGCAGGCACTCCACAAAATGCAGTACCGCAAGAGCGCCAAAGACAACCGTACGCTGTTGTTTTTTGGCGTGATCGCGGGTATCTTGATCGTTTTGATGGTGGTGATCTTCGTCGTCGTCTTCACGGCACGTTAACGGGAAGAGTGTTTTTTGGCAAACCAGAATATACAGGCGAAGCTCAGAGAAGGCATCGAAGCCGCGCGGCGCGGAGACAAAATTACCGCCCGACGTCTGCTCCAGCAAGTGCTGCTGGCAGAGAAGAATAACGAGATCGCGCTGATGTGGATGGCATCGATCTCGGATTCGCTCGATGACCGCCGGGCGTTCCTTGAACGCGCTGTGCAGGTGAATCCTAACAACGAACGCGCCCGCGAAGCGCTGCGCCGCTTGGGTGTGGAAATTAAAACCGTGTCGGGGGCAGCCGCACCGCCTCCACCGCGCGAGGGGCTGAGCGCCGTCCTCCCGACCAGAGCACGCACCGGACGCCAGCCCAACCTCTACCTGATCGCGGCGGGGATCGTCGGCGTGGTCGTCGTCGGCGTGCTGATCTACACCCTGATCAACAACCTCAACGCAAGTCGTGACCCCGGTCCGGCGACCCTGCAAGCTGTGCAATCGACCAACGTCGCCCGCTTCGAGCCGACGCGGACGAACACGCCCGATTCGCGCCCGCCAACGGCGACCGTGTTCACCGGAGTCATCGTCACACTTGACCCGAATGCCCAAGCCGATCTCCCGCCGACGTGGACGCCGATGCCCACGCAGCCGCCGCCTCCGAGCAACACCCCCCTGCCTACGGCGATCCCCGCCGGCGAGTACCGCATCATCGCCAGCGATTACGATCCGCGCTTGGGACGCGCCAGCCTGTACTATGGCACGGCAGATGATCCGTTCCGCACCGGGCAAAATGAACAGGCATTCGAGCAGGTCGCGTACGACCCGAACAGTGACCGCATCGCCTTCGTGCGTCCGGTCTACTACGAACCGGAGGGCGATACGCCCGAAGTCTTTGCCGAAGAACTATTCGTCGCGTCGCGCGCCAACCCTGACGAGTACACGCAGGTGACGGAGTCGAGAGCGCCGCGCGTCAATACGCCGCGCTGGTCGCCGGATGGATCGCGCATCGTCTTCACGATGGCGCTGGATGGTGACGAAGAAGTCTATCTGATCGCCCCGGATGGCGGCGGCATGATCCAGTTGACGCGAAACGACGCGGTCGATGTCGAACCGTCGTTCCGTCCCGATGGCATGATCGTGTTCGCGTCGGACGCCGACTCGCCGGGGTTCAGCGAAATCTGGGTGATCGCGCCTGACGGTTCGGGCTTGACCCGCTTGACCAATCACCCCGGCAGCAGTTATTCACCCGTCGTTTCGCCGGATGGCACACGCATCGCCTACATCAACGACCAGAGCGGCGACGGCGATGTGTATGTGATGGACATCGACGGTCAGCGCCCGTTCCTGCTGACGGTTGACGATAATGGCGCGGAAGACCGCACCCCGGTCTGGTCGCCCAATGGCGGCTGGATTGCCTTCTCGTCGAACCGTGAGGGGGATGCGTTCGGCTGGTACACGATTGATTTCCAGAACAATGTCACGCAGATCATCGCACCTGCCGGTCGCATTCCGCAAACCCTGAATTTTTTGCCGGATGAGGGAGGTCGTTAAGCCGTGAGCGCTTCCGCCAACGAACTCTTGCGCAAGGGGATCGCCGCCGCCCGCGAGGGCGACAAAGCGACCGCGCGTGATTTGTTTCAGCAGGTCGTCGATCTGGACGAGAAGAACGAAAAAGGCTGGTTCTGGCTGGCATCGGTCGTCGAAACGGACGACGAGCGTCGAACCTGTCTTGAAAATGTGCTCCACCTGAACCCGGCGAACGAACGCGCTCAGCAGGCGTTGGAGACGCTCAACGCGCGGATGAAGAAGTCCGTTAACGAGGAAGAAGTCGTCCCCGGCGTGACGCGTCGGCAGTTGACTTTGCTGCTCGGCGGCGGTGGCGCTCTGGTTCTGCTGATCGTCGTGATCGCGCTGGTGACTATCATCAGCAACAACAACCGGATCGCCGCCGAAAATGCCACCGGGACGGCAGTTGCCGCCGCACAAACCGGCACGGTGATCGCTTCAACCGCCACTTCTGCCCAGATCGCACTTGAGCGCACTGGCACGGCACAGGCGGTCAGCGCGACGGAAACAGCACTGTATACGCCGATCCCAACGCTCACACCCACGTCGAGTATGCCGACCCTGCCGCCCACGTGGACACCGACGGCGACGCGGGTTGAAGCTGGCTCCGCAGTTCAAAGCCTACCGACGCCCACCGGTTTGACCGGACGCTTGGTCGTATGGAGCGGATTGGACGTGTTGAGCGTCGATTTCTTGGATGTCGGCTACTACCAGTTGGACGAGAATAATCAGTATGTCCGTATCGGGGATAATCTCGGTCGCTCGCCGACTATCTTCGTCAACGGCTTGCGCGTGTTCTACAGCCGTTATGATCCGCAGTTGTTCAGCTCGGTGATCGAGGCGATTAACCTCAACGGCACACAGTTGGAAGGCATGCAGGAACGCTGGCGGGACTTTGAGACAGCGATTGACCCGGATCATCCGTATGTCAGCCGGGATGGGCGCTACCTGACCTTCGTCGGGCGTCCAACCGACCGCCAAACGCGGCAGGTCTTCCTGCTCGACCTCAACGCGCCTGCCGGGACAAACCCGATCCGCCGCTTGACGGACGATGATTGGGATTACGACTACCCGGCGATCTCACCGGACAACTCGCGCGTGGTCGTGGCACGTACGGACAATTTCAGCGCGGCGACCGGCACGGACATCGTGCTGATCGACATCAACACCGGCGGCAAAATCCCGGTCACGAACGACCTGACCACGTTCACGGAGACGAACCCGCGCTTCACGTCGGATGGCACGCAGATCATTTACGCGGCGTACCCGTCGAATAATCCCGGCAACCACGACATCTACGTGCGCGACGCGAACGGATTCGCCGCGCCGACGCCGCTCATCACCGATCCGGCGAACGATATTTTCCCGGTGATCAGCGAAGATGGGCGTTATCTGGCGTTTGCCAGCAACCGTACCGGGGCGTATGATATTTACATCTACGACATTACGGGGCAGACGTTGTACCAGTTGACGAATTCCCCGACAGAGGATTATCCGGGCGATTGGTGGCAGCCGTAGTTGATCTTGTCCTTTCAATCAAATGGTGGGGACTTACGCGCTTGATGGACGCAGAACGAGCGGATCAGCAGCGAAACGCGAAAGTCGATATGCTGCTGTCTGCGGGTGACCATGCTTACGAGAATGGAGATCATTACCTCGCCCACGAATACTGGCGCGAGGCAGTGACGCTTGACCCGTACAACGAGAATATCTGGTTAGCGTTGTTCAAGGTGCTGGAATCCGAGGATGATCGGATCGTCTGCCTTGAGAACGTGATCGCCATCAATCCGCTGAACGTCGAAGCGCGGCGGCGTCTGCGCCGCGAACGCGGTCAGCCGGATGTCCCCATCGCGGTCGATCCGGCGGTCAATCCGCTGGACGGGATCGACGGACAAGAGGAGCTTGTCCCGGCAGGGGGTGCGCCTGCCGTTCGTACCGCCACGCGCACCAACCCCGTCGTCACCGCCAAGCCCGCCCGTGTCCGCACGCAAGCGCCGGTTGATCCACTTCCGATCCGTACTGAATCGCCGGTCAGCATTCTAGCGCGCGCCGTGATGATCGGCATTGGGCTTGGGCTGCTCGGCGTGATCAGCGGGATCATCGCCAGCATCCTCTACTGGAATGTCGTCTGGCCCTTCTGAGGCTCAATCAGGGAGTGCCTTAATTCTGGCGATCAACGCCGACGTACTGTGATCCGGCAGGTAGTCGATCAGCACGACGCTGCCGCCATACGCCTCGACCGTTTCCCGTTCCGGCAGCAGTTTGCCCCGGTAATCCCCCCCTTTGACATAAATATCCGGCTGCAACGCCGCAATCAGCGCGTCGGCGGTCGGCTCGTGGAAGATGATCGCCGCCGTCACCGGGACGAGCGCGGCGACCAAGCGGGCGCGCTCAACTGCCGGGACGATGGGTCGCCCCGTTCCCTTGAGCAGTTCGGTGGTCGGGTCGCCGTTGATGCCGACGAACAGCGCAGCGCCGAGTGCCCGTGCCTTCTCCAGATAATCGAGATGCCCGACATGCAGCAGATCAAAATGCCCGTTGGTAAAGACGAGCCGTTTGCCCTGCTCACGCAGCGCGCTTCGCCGCTGCAATGCCTCTTCCAGCGTAATCCGTTCCCCCACGCCGATTATCCTTTCTGTCGTACAGCATAGTATAGCCGATCCCGTGTGCTGCCTGATCGAGATCGGGTAGACAAACAGCATCTTACCGGCGGATCGGATAGATTAACAAAAGTAACCGTTTTCACGGAAACTGTATAATTTGCCTATGCAGTAGATGGGATTATACTGCTAGTTATCGGCGAAGTTGTGCAGACCGCCTAGTCGTTTCGTCCAATGTTAGATTGATCTTTTTTCCGAAGTATGCTTCAATCTTTGTTAAGATTTGGTTTGAAAGGAAGGCTCCCGTGTACGCACAAGCCACCCATATACGTGTTCCGATGGGCATGATGCCCACACTGCGGCGGTTGGTCGAGGAGAAGTTCCTACCGAAGGTGCAACTGCGTCCGGGTTTTATTACTGCGTACCTGCTCGAGCAAGAAGATGATGTCGATCAGGCGGAATTGGTTTTGCTCTGGGAGAATCAAGCTGCCGCCGAGGACTTCGCGCAAACCGGCTCGCTCGAAGCTACGCCACAGATGCTGGTGGCTGCACTTCCCGGTACGCGGGTGCAGCGTCAGGGCTATCGGATCACCGTCCAACTCAGCGCAAGCGAACTCGCACCGCACGCCTAGTTTTTCTGCTAATCCGTAGGGGCAAGCAGCTTGCCCCTACACCATCGACTCGCCCCCATCCACGTTGATCGCCTGCCCGGTGATGAAACTCGCCCCATCCGAGCATAAAAACAGCACGACGTTGGCAACTTCCTGCGCTGATCCGGTTCGTCCCAGTGGGACAAGATCGCCCGAAGTCACGGCGATATTACCGGGACAGACCGCATTGACGCGCACACCTTTCGGCGCAAGTTCGCGCGCAGTCTGCTTGGTCAAGCCGATCAACCCGGCTTTGCTGGCGACATACCCCACGCCGAGCGGGATCGCGTTTGGATGCCCGGCAGTCGAAGCGATATTGACGATCACGCCGCCGCCCTCGTCCGCCATGACGCGGCTGAGGAGCTGCGTAGTGTAGAACGCCCCGGTCATGTTGACGTTCAGGATGCGTTCCCATTCCCACTCGTCGAGCTTGTCGAAAAGTCCGGCTTTGTAGATGCCTGCCGCATTGACGAGGATCGTCACGCGCCCGAATTCATCACGGGCGCGCTCGATCATAGCACTCACTTGAAAGCGGTTGGTGACATCGGCTTGCCACGCCAGCGCCCGCCCACCGTCGGCGTTGATGCCTTCGGCGGCGCTGTCGGCACGATCCGGGTTCAGGTCGTTGACCAGCACCGCCGCCCCTGCCGCCGCTAACACTTGCGCGACTGCCAAGCCGACGCCTTCGCCCGCGCCGGTGACGATTGCCGCGTGTCCGGTTAGGTCAACGCGGAAGGGAGCATCAAGCCGTTGAGCCAACTGCCGATCACCTTTCGTGCGTCTGCGTGCATCCCCATGCCTTGATTCATTAGCAGACGATCTGCTCCGGCGATCCGGCGGTAGGCAGCACCATGCTTGTACGTGTGGTTGTGGGCGCTGGCAGCAGCATCGCCGTAAATCGCCGCCGGATTCCAATCATCTTCACCCATCAGGATCAGTGTGCGGGTATCGACGGCGAGGATTTCATCGGGATCGAGCATGTTCGCAACCAGCAGCGCTCCGAACGGATGCTGCACACGGGCGAACAAACCGAACGAGCTTCCCAGCAGCGCCGACCCCGCGCCGACGGCGAGGATCACGGCGTGGCGGCGGTCGATTGAGGGCTGCGCCAGCGCGATTTCATAGGCGTTGACTGCATCCTGCGTGGTCGAACCACGACCACCCGCGCCGCTGCGTCCCGTTCCACGTTTGTCCCAGCGGAAGACAGCAAAGCCCTTGTCGAGCGCAATTTGCGCGTAATCCACGTAATCATCACGGGTGTTGCAGCAGGCGTGATGGAGAACAAAGATCAGCGGATACCCGGCTGACGGACGTCTGGTCATCGGGTAATCGATTTGCCCGCCAAGCGTGACTTCATCACCGGCGAAGACGACTTCTTTACTGGCGCTGACGTGCAGGGCAGAGACGACGGTTTGGTTTGATGCCATTGTGCTTCACACTCACACTAAACACGAACGAACACCAAACAAGGAATTATTACAACAGGGGGAATCTTTAAGAATATTTAGCCATTCACATTATAACGTGCTTTTCGATGATGGGAATGCACAACGTATAGGGCAAAATAGCCAATTTCGGCAGCCAAAAATTCTTAATGTTAAAACCGCCTGCTTGACGTGCTAGAACGCTAGTGCTACTCTAAGAGAAGGTTGGGAAAAACTAACGTCGAGGTTGGGATAAATTGTCGCTCGAATTCAATCAGGTCTTCGATCAAGTCAAGACGATGGGGCGCTATTTAGCCCACCGTGCCAACGACGCGGGGACGAAATTAGAGCGAGCGCTCGAATGGTTCTATGCCGCAAATGACCTCGACGTGGTTCACGACCGGATCAAACTGGTACGCGAGTCGAGCGTCAGCGGCTATCGCGGCGCGGCGCTGCTCCCCCGCCCGTATGACGAAATCCTCTGCGGCGTCGGCGATTTGCCTCCCCTGCCCGACGCGGCATCGATTCTGGCGGTAGACGGTTCGCAGGTGTACCCTGATCCGCACAGTTTCGCCCAGTACTATTTGCTCAACCTCAGCACGTTCGTCTATTTTCATGGCGAATCCCGCGTGCCCTTTCAGGCTTCGACGCCGGAATTGTTCTACAGCGAAAAAGACACCCTCGACCGCGACGGGCGGCTGATCACCAACCAGACGGTCAACGCGCGCCGTTCACTGCGCGAGGTGCAGCGCCTCGCCGATGTAGCGTGGGAACTGCGCGGCGACGGCATCCCCATTGTCGCCATCCACGACGGCGGACTGCTCAAGTTCTTCGGCGCGACCGATGTCGCCGGAGCGTATGAAATCGAGCGCGATTACATGCAGGCACTCCAAAAGCTGCATGATGCGGGCGCGCTGTTGATCGGCTACTTGGATATTCCGCGCAGCAAGTACGTGATCAGCCTGCTGC
Organism: Anaerolinea sp.; assembly: GCA_014879865.1. Taxonomy (GTDB): domain Bacteria; phylum Chloroflexota; class Anaerolineae; order Aggregatilineales; family Phototrophicaceae; genus Flexifilum. The sequence goes on along the minus strand of JACSRG010000276.1, from coordinate 3,021 downwards.
ATCTGCTCAACCTCGCGCCCGAACAGATCAACGACGCCAATCTCAAGACCAACGGCGAAATCGAAGGGTTGACCGACAGCCACCTCTATTCGCATGTGCTGAACTCCGGCGAGCGCTCGGCGCTCATCGTGCAGAACTCGCCGCAAAACCGCGAGTACAAGGATTTCGGCGCGGATTACGAGATCGCGTCGTTCTATGTCAACGTGTCGAACATCGCCCGTCCGAGCATCGCGCGCATCGACGTGCCGATGTGGGTCGCCAAGGACAAAAGCGCGGTCGCGGCGATCCATGCGCTGATCATGACGCAGTGTACGATTCAGGGACGCCGCCATTACCCGTATGCGCTCACGCGCGCCGACGAACTGGCGTACGTCAGCAGTGTCGAAAAAAGCCAACTTGACGAGATGATTCGGATTTCCATGCGTGACATGAATCTCGACCCCGAAGCATCCAACAAACTGCAAAGTAAGGCACTGGCGCGCAGCGAACGCCGCCAGCACCGGTTGAAAGTGTAGAAAGGGACTGAATTGGCTATCGTTCAAGAAAACCGAAGTGTGGTGGGGCGCATCTTGCGCGCCAGCACAACCGGGTTTGACTGCGGCACACGCGGCAGTCGAATCGACGACCGGCACACCTTTGGCGCGTTCGTCAAAGTGCCGATCTCGGAAGACCCGTCCGTCTATGCGGTCGGCTTGATCTATGCCATTCGCATCGACGACGACCCGCTGGCGCGCGAATTGGTCATGGCGAGTTACGTCGATAACAATACGCTGATCGATCAGCGCGAAAACCGGCTCGTCCCGGTCGAAATTTGCGTCGTCAACGTGGGACACGCCAATGGCAGCATGTTTCAAAGCCTGCCGCCGCGTCCACCAATGAGCCTGAGCGAAGTCGAGCTGATGAGCGCCGAAGAAGTCTACCTGTTCACCCGCCGCTTTGATTATTTCCGGTTGGTGTTGAACGCCAAAGAAGTCCCGTCGGATGAACTGCTGGCGGCGGCGCTGCGCTACGCATCCTTCGCCTACCCGGAAGACGAACGCTACGACTTCTTGGTACGCTCCGGGCGGCGGATCGCCGAACTGCTCTCGCACGACTTGAAGCGGTTGTCACACGTACTGGCGCTGATCAAGCCTCAGTAACAAAGTTTTACCCCTCTGTTTCAAACCCATTTTATTCTAAACCGATCTTTAGTAGAACATTTGTTTTCATTCTGGTGGATTACGCCCGCTTGTGCTACCCTTTGGTGCGTGTAAGGAGACAGCATGAGTCGCAGAAATTTAATCCTATTCGCGGGGATCATCCTCGCGTCACTGATTGTCGTCATCGTCGTCACCGCCGCGCTGACCCCGGACAGCACGCACCCCGCTTTTGCTGCCGCAATTGGCTTCATGGACGCCGCCGGACGCGGTGATGATGCCGCCGCCAGCGCCTACCTCAGCGCCGACATGCAGGCGTATGTCGCGGCGAACTGCCCGAACGGGAGCGCCTCCGCCTGTGTCGATCAGTTCACGCCACCCGAATGGGGCAATCTGATCAAGGCGGTCTTTCGCCGCGCCACCCCCGACGGGCAGAACTGGAACGTCGATTTGATCGCTACCTACGAATTCGGGACGGGCTTCAGCGGCGTGTGCATCTATCACCGCATGGAGCAGGACGACTCCGGTGCTTGGCAAGTCGCGGGGTGGGCGGGTTTCATCCACTGCGGCGATCCGGCATCGCGCGAAATGGCGACCAATCCTGATACGCCCAACCGCGCCCCATAAACGAATGAACCACAGAGGACACAGAGAAAATGAGCAATGAATCTGTGAACACGCCGATAGTCTCAATTTCCCGGAGTTCCATTCCTCTGTGTTCTCTGTGTTCTCTGTGGTTAATCGTCTTTCTTTTCGCGGCGTGCGTTCCGGGGGAGACGCCGCCCGTCTTGACCAACACCCCCGGCGCGCCGATCACGCTCGACGGGGAGCGCTACACGAACACCGCGTTCAGTGTGGCGATCCCGCGCGGCTGGCGGGTGATTACATCGCCGGCGGACGCCCCGCCCGCCGTGACCTTCGCCGCGCCAGATGGCTGCACGGTGATCCACCTCTCGACTATCCCCGCCGATCCGCCCGTCGCGCCGAACTGCGATCAAGCCGTCGAGCCGTTCACGCAAACACTCTCGCTCGGCGCTGACACGCTCACATTAGTCGGCAGCGCCCCGGCGGATGCTGATGCAAGTCTACGTGCCGCCGCCGATCTGATCACAGAGTCGCTGAGGCGTCCAGAGTAGGAAGAAGACCGTTATGCGCCGCAACCTCGTCATCGTCCTGCTGATCGCCTTCATCGGGCGGGCGGTGCTGCTCGCCAGCGATACTGTCTCTTTTCATTCGGATGAAGCCGTCGTCGCGTTGATGGCGCGGCACATCCTGCAAGGCGAACGCCCCGTCTTTTTCTACGGGCAGGCATACATGGGCAGCCTTGATGCGTGGTTGGTCGCCGTCGGCTTCAGCCTGTTCGGAGAATCCGTCTTGACCATCCGCCTCGTGCAGTCGGCGCTCTACCTGCTGATCGTCGCTTCGAGCTATTGGGTCGCGTGGCGGCTGTCCCGCCGAGTGCTGATCGCCACCATCGCCGCGCTGGTGATCGCCCTGCCGTCGGTGCTGCTGGCGGTCTACACGACGGCGACGCTCGGCGGCTACAACGAAACGCTGCTGCTCGGTAATCTGCTGCTGCTGCTCGGCTACGACGTGACGCACGAGCACCGGCACTCATGGTGGCGGTGGGCGGCGCTCGGACTCGCGGCGGGCGTCGGCTGGTGGTCGAACGGGCTGATCGTCGCCTTCGCGCTGCCCGTCGGTCTGCTGCTGCTGGTCGATGGGGTGCGGCAGGTATCGTACCGCAACCCCTCTCCGAATTCAGGGAGGGGAGACAGCGGTTCTTCTGGCATACCAAGTTCTCCAAGACGAGGTGCACCTGTTGTCCCCCTCCCCCGAATTCGGGGGCTGTCTCTTATACACATCTGACGCTGCCGACGACGGA
>JACSRG010000487.1 GCA_014879865.1 Anaerolinea sp. | reverse complement strand
CCGAAGTGACCCCGCCTGTGACCGAGTCCACGCCGCCGCTGACTGATGCAGCGCCGGAAGCGACGCCGGAAGCCACACCGGGCAGCTAAGACTAACCATTTTTGTAGGGGCATGAGGTATCATGCCCCTACGCGCAATCCTGCTGGAATGACTCGCGATTGCGCTCCACCCGTATAGACGCCGGTCGTCCGGCAGGAGCAGCTTATGCGCGGCGAACTCGTCGCCCTTGATCTCGAAACCACCGGACTCGACCCCACGCAAGATCAAATTATCGAAATTGGCGCTGTCCGCTTTCGCGGTGGCGAAGTCATCGAACAGTTTTCGCAGTTGGTCGATCCGGGGCGACCGATCCCGGCGCTGATTACCTCCCTGACTGGCTTGCGCGATGAAGATTTTGTCGGCGCGCCGCCGCTGGCAGATGTCTTGCCCAAACTCCTCGATTTCGTCGGCGATTCGCCTTTTGTCGGGCACAATATCGGCTTTGACGCCAGTTTTCTGTATCGTCACGAAGCGCTGCGCGCGAACTTACGCATCGACACGTACGAGATTGCCTCGGTGCTGCTCCCGACCGCGCCGCGCTACAACCTGACCACGCTGACGCAGCTTCTCGGCTTCAACATCGAGTCGGCGCACCGCGCGCTCTACGATGCCCGCGCGACTGCTTACGTCTACTGGATGCTGTGGCAAAAGGCGCTCACGCTGCCCTATGGCACACTGCGCGAAATCGTCGATCTCACCGGCGATCTGCGCTGGGATGGGCGTCCGCTGTTCGAGGCGGCGCTCCGTGAGGCGGCGCTGCGCGAACGTCCCTCGGAGGGCGATGAGCTGTACACGCTGTTCATGCCGGATACGGGCGAGAAAAAGTCGCTGCGCCCGAACGACACGAACACGCACGTTACCCCCGAAGAAGTCGCGGCGACGCTGGACGAAACCAGCACGCTGGCGAGTGTCTTTCCCGGCTACGAACAGCGCCCGCAGCAGATCAGCATGGCGCAAGCGGTCGCCAAAGCCTTCAACCGTTCCGATCACCTGCTGATCGAGGCGGGGACGGGGACTGGCAAATCGCTCGCGTATCTGATCCCGTCGGTTTTGTGGGCGCTGCGCAACAATCAGCGCGTGGTCATTTCGACCAACACGATCAACTTGCAGGATCAACTGCTTTTGAAAGACATCCCGGCGGTGCGCGAGGCGCTCGGCGTCGATTTCAGCGCCGCCATCATGAAAGGGCGGGGCAATTACCTGTGCCCGCGCCGCCTGCTGACCGTGCGCCGCCGCCGCCCGAATAACGTTGATGAACTGCGCACACTGGCGAAAATCCTTGTCTGGCTGCTCGAAAGCGCCAGCGGAGATCGCGGCGAGATCAGCTTACGCGGCTCGGAAGAATACGGCACATGGGCGCGGCTCAGCGCCGAGGACGAAGGCTGCACCACGCATCGCTGTCTAGTCGAGATGGCGGGCGCGTGTCCGTTCTACAAGGCACGCAAAGCTGCCGAATCTGCCCACATCTTGATCGTCAACCATGCGCTGCTGCTGGCGGACGCCGTTTCGCCGAACGCTGTGCTGCCCGCTTACGATTATGTGGTGATCGATGAGGCGCATCATCTCGAAGAAGCGACGACCAGCAGTTTATCGTTCCGTCTGGATGCACCGACGCTTTACCGTCGTTTGATCGACCTCGGCGGTGTGCGGCGCGGGCTGCTCGGCAATCTGCTGACCAGCATGAGCACCAGCCCGACGATCACCGAGAAAGATACGCGCCGGCTCGAACGGTATATCGGCGTGGTCGAAGAGGCGACGACCGATATGCAGGTGTTGATCACCAAGCTGTTCGACGCTATCCGCGCGCTGTTGGTGGAAATGAACATGACCCGCGCCGAATACGCCGTGCAAGTGCGCGTGGTCGAATCTGTGCGCAAGAAATCGGCATTTGGCTTGATCCAATCGTCGTGGGGCGTGCTCAAGGAGTATTTCGAGGCGGTCAGCGCGGCGATGGGCAATATCGCCGGGGCGGTTCGCCGCTATACGGACATCGATCACCACGCCGAACTGCTCAACAGCACCGAAACTGCCGCACAGTATCTTGAAGAAGTCCGCCTCCAGCTTGACCACTTCATCGCCGAACCGGACAACAACACGGTTTATTGGGTCAACCTGAGTCAGGATGACGCGATTTCGCTGCACACCGCGCCACTGCATATTGGCGGGTTGGTTACGACACATCTCTGGGATAACAAGCGCTCGGTTGTGTTGACCAGTGCCACGCTCGAAACGCGCGGCAGCTTCGACTATGTGCGCGAACGACTGAGCGCGCAGACGGTCAAAACGCTGGAAGTCGGATCGCCGTTCAACTACCGCGAATCCACCCTCCTGTTTGTGCCTAATGACATGCCCGATCCGAGTGAGAAGAACCGCTACCAGCAGGCAGTGGAACGCGCGCTGATCGAACTGACGGCGGCGCTCGATGGGCGTGTGCTCGGTTTGTTCACCAGCTATTCGCACTTGCGCCAGACCGCGCAGGCGATCACTCCGCGCTTGGCGCTCGGCAACATCGCCGTGTATGACCAGAGCGACGGGTCAAGCCGCCAAGCGCTGCTCGACGGCTTCAAGACCGCGCAGAAGGGAATTCTCTTAGGGACGCGGAGCTTCTGGGAAGGCGTCGATCTGCCCGGCGATCTACTGCGGGCGGTCGTCATCACCAAGCTGCCATTCGCCGTGCCGACCGATCCTGTCTTCGCGGCGCGTTCCGAAACCTACAGCGACTCGTTCAACGCGTACACGCTGCCCGATGCGATTCTGCGCTTCCGGCAGGGGTTCGGGCGCTTGATCCGCACGAAGACGGATCGCGGGATCGTGGTGGTGCTGGACGCGCGCGTGCTGACCAAGAACTACGGCAAAGCATTCATCGAATCACTGCCGGACTGCACGACGATGCGCAGCAGTCTTAGCAGCCTGCCGGTCGCCGCGCAGGACTGGCTTAAGGGGTAGGGGCTCAACGCTAGGGGTTTTATTTCGTGTTATGCTTGTAAGGTGAAGTTTTACCGGGATGTCAGATGCGTACTCCAGCCGGAAAAGAGTGTAAGTTCTATTACGCCGATTACAATCGCGGGCGCGATTTGCAGGAATGCCGGTTGATCAAGGCGAACCCCGAATCGCTCCCGTGGCACCCCAATTACTGTGCCATGTGTTCCGTCCCGGACATCCTGCACGCGAACTCCAGCCCCAACCTCGAACTCAGCCTGACGGTGCGTCCGCGCCTGTTGGGGCTAGGACGTAGATTGGATGTCACGGCATCCTGTTTGAAGCATCGTGTTCCTATCGACGATCCGTATGTCGGCTGCCCGCAGTGCAACGCCGAACGCCCCGGCTTGGACGCCTTCATACAGGCGCTGGAACAAGGTGACGATGAGTGACTACGCACTCGCGCTCGACTGACGACACGCTGCTTTATCTCTGTTTGTTGGCGGCAGAGAATGCCGCGCTGCGGGCGCAGTGCCGCACCCTTGAGCGCGAAGTCGATGACCTCACCGAACAGGTCAATCACCAGAAACAGACGGCGGACGAACTCGATATCCTGCGTAATGCCATCGTCCGCAACGTCTCGCATGAGTTGAAGACGCCGCTTCTGCAAATCAAATCCGCCGTATCGTTGATGGCGGAAGACAGCGACAATCCTAAGCTGGCGGATTACGCGATGGAAGCGACCGCACGCTTGGAAGCAGTCGTCAAGAACATCACCCAGCTTGCCGACAGCTTGGAAATTCGCCTCGAACCGTGTCAGATTAAGGATTGCGTCGATCAGGCGCTGCGCACGCTCCGCCGCAGTTGGGAGCATCAAACCAGCGTCGAGCGTGTTCGTGTTGAACTGGATGGCGAGCTGCCGCTGGTGCTTGCCGACAGGCAGGGGCTTGGCGTTGTCTTGCAGCTTCTCATCGACAACGCGCTCAAGTTCAGCAAGCACGCCGTTCGCGTCACCGCGCGGCAGGATGCGAACTGGTTGATCATCAGCGTGCAGGATTATGGAATTGGGATCGAACGCGATAAAATCGACCGCATCTTTGAGCCCTTCTATCAGGTCGATAGCTCATCAACCCGTCGTTTTGGTGGTGCCGGGGTTGGACTCGCCATCGTCCGCCTGATCCTTGAACGGCACGACGCGGAAATTAACGTCACAAGCGAGATCGGGAAGGGCAGTACGTTCTCATTTGCGCTGCGCATCGTCGAGCTCACCTGAATGTTGGTATGGGGTGAGCATTCGTTGACTTGATTAGTGCTTTTCGGTACAATACATTCAATAGATTTAGTTAGTTCTAAACGTAACAAGCAAAGTTTGATTACAGGAATTACCGATGACTACTCAACAGGCGTTCCCAGCCGTACAACCGCAGACCGAGCTGCCTGAGCCGGTGCAGACTGCACTGCAAGCGGTTGAAGACTTGATGCTGGAGGTTGTAGACAGCACTGTGACGGTGCTGCGCGACGCCAGCCGCCACATCATCGGGGCGGGCGGCAAGCGTGTGCGCCCCCGTCTTGCGCTGCTGAGCTACGCCGCCGTCGGCGGACGCGATCCGCTTGAGGCTGCGCCGGTTGCGGCAGCGGTTGAACTGGTGCATACCGCCAGCGTCGTTCACGACGACATCAACGATCACGGCGTCGTCCGGCGTGGGCGTCCGTCCGTTAACGCCGTGTGGGGGCGAACGTTTGCCCTGTTGACCGGGGATTACCTGTTCACCAAAGTCTACGAACTAATGGCTCCCTTCCGTGACCTCAACATCTTGTTGTCCGAGGCAACGGTTGCGCTTGTCGAGGGCGAGACCTTGCAAGCGGCAGCGGTGAAAGAGAATAACTTCTCGCGTGAGGTCTACTACCGCGTCATCGCGCTCAAGACGGCAGCACTGTTCAAGTCGGCAGGCGCAATTGGCGCTTCGCTCGGCGGCGGCACGCCTGAGCAGATCGCCGCGCTGGCGGATTACGGCTATAACGTGGGGCTGGCATTCCAGATCATCGACGACATCCTCGATTTGACTGCTGACGAGAAGCAGCTTGGCAAGACGGCAGGGATCGACGTGGAGCAGGGGCGCGGTTTCGCCACCGCTTACACAGGCAGCGATGAACCTACGCTCGACGAGAAAGTGAACTCGATCAAGGCGAAGGCGCTCGAAGGTGATGCGCTGCAAAAAGCCCACGACCAAGCGGAAATGCTCGTCCAGATGGCGGTCAACCAGCTTAAGGTGCTGCCGCCTTCACCCGCGAAGGATGCGCTGGTCGATCTGGCGCACATGATCGTTGATCGTACCTACTAACCGACCATGACGATCAAGGTTGTATCCGTCGCACAAATGCGCGCTGTTGAGGCGGCTGCCGATGCGGCAGGCATCACCTACGGCGATATGATGAATGAGGCAGGGCGCGCGGTGGCAAACCGCGCGCTCGCTTTTTTGGCTTCGCTGCCCAACCCCACCGAAGCCCGCCTGACTTTCCTGATCGGTGGCGGCAACAACGGCGGCGATGGTTTGGTCGCGGCGCGGATTCTCGCCGAAGAGTCGCCCGCGCTCGTGCGGTTGTATCTGCTCACCCGTCGCGACGATGAGCTGTTCAAGGCGGTCGAAAGTAAGGGCGTGTTTATCGCCCACGCCGAAGACGATCAACGCTATCGTCTACTGACGAACATGATCGCCAGCGCTGCGCTTGTGATCGACGCGCTGTTCGGCATTGGCGTGACGCTGCCGCTGCGCGAAGATGCCGCCAAACTGCTGCGCGCTGCGAATCAGGCGCTCCGCTTGGACGATGAAGACGAACTCGATATCATCGATCCGACGCAAGCTCCGCCGCATTTCCCGCGTCCGTACGTGATTGCCGTCGATTGTCCGAGTGGACTCGACTGCGACACCGGCGCGATTGACAAGTCCGCGCTGCCCGCCGATGAAACGGTGACGTTCATTGCGGCGAAACCGGGCTTGTTCGCGTTTCCCGGCGCGGCGGCGGTCGGCAAGCTGACCGTCGCACCCTTGGGCATCCCCGGTTCGCTCGAAGGCTTGAAAGCCGAGAAGCGCACGGTCGTCGATGCGGGCAGTGTGATCAAGCTGCTGCCGCCGCGTCCACACGACGCGCATAAAGGCACATTCGGTAAGGCGCTCATCATCGGCGGTTCGGTCAACTATACCGGCGCGCCCGGACTCGCGGCGCGGGCGGCATACCGGTCGGGCGCGGGGTTGGTGACGGTTGGCGCGCCTGCTCCGACGATTAGCGCGCTGGCGGCAGGGCTGCTCGAAGCGACATGGCTGCTGCTGCCGCACGATCTCGGCGCGCTGGCGGACAGCGCTGCGCCGTTGATCCGCGAGGAAGCCGCCGGATATGATTCGCTGCTGCTCGGTCCCGGTTGGGGACGCGAAAAGACGACCCGCGACGCGCTGCTCAAGCTGCTGACCGCAGCCGACGCCCCCCGTTCACGCGCGGCGCTCGGATTCACGGCGACCAGTGCTGTTTCCGGCAAGACGAATGAGAAGCCGCTGCCGCCGCTCGTAATCGACGCCGACGGGCTGAATTTGTTGGGCGAGATCGATCAATGGTGGAAGCAGTTGCCCGCCGAAACTATCCTCACGCCGCATCCCGGCGAGATGAGCCGCTTAGCGGGTATGGACATCGCCGAGGTACAGGCGCGCCGCTGGGAGATCGCGGCGCAGAAAGCCGCCGAATGGAATGTTGTCCTCGTGCTGAAAGGCGCGCATACGCTGATTGCGCATCCTGACGGTCGGGTTGCCGCGCTGCCCTACAAAACCTCGACATTGGCGACCGCCGGGACGGGCGATATCCTCGCGGGGTTGATCGTCGGGCTGCTGGCGCAGGGCATGAAACCATTTGACGCGGCGATCTGCGCGGGTAGCCTGCATGGTTACGCCGGAGAACTGCTCGGCAAGCGCCGCCAGACCGAACGCGGCACGGTCGCCAGCGACCTGTTCGACGCACTGATCGAGGCGTATCGCTCGCTCGGCGTCTAAATAGGAATCGGGTAGGGTGTGCCTATTCCAATCCGAGTTCGGCGCGGCGGCGGCGGGCGGCGGCTTTGCCTTCCGCCATGCTTTCGGCAACCGGATCAGGCGCGGTGACGGTCGCGCGAATTTGCTGCCCGGTTTCGCTAACGGTGTCCGAAAGCTGCTGGCGCAGCGCAAAGCCGGTTTTTGGTGCGGTGAACAGCGTCAGCAGCGCGCCAGTCGCCATTCCCACGATCAACCCCATTACCAGCAACCCGCCATCCAATTCACGGTTATTCATGGTCGCCCTCGGTCTCAATGTGCTTGAGCGCGCGGCGAATGCCGAACAGGTTGTTGACCAGCACCGATGCCCCGGCGAAGAAGCCGCCCGCCGCGATCAGCGGTTCGGTGATATTGCTGCCGACAAACTCGACGGTACCTTGCGCCGTTTTGACCGTCTCCTGCGTGTTTTCGAGAATTGGCTTGACCTCGGTTTGCAGCAAGTTGACCAAACGTGCCACCTGAAGCGTCAGCAGTGCCAAGCCCAGAATGATGAGTACGCCTTCGAGCGCAAGGAAAATGATCACGAGGTCGCGGATGATGCGGATGATGTTGCCGACCGAATCGCCCGCTGTGGAAAGGAGGAGGGCGATCACGAACAGGAGGATCACCAGCCCGATCAGCACGCCCGCCGCGATAATGGCGATGCGTTGAAGATTGAACTTTGAACCTTCTGCTTGTTCTGTTTGTGGTTTATCCGTCATGCGAATCCTTACTCAGCCAGTTACTACCCGTACAATTGCTACGCACTTAAGCCGTACTTTTTCGTACCCGTGTCAGCAGGAAGACAGCGGCGAGCGCTGCGGCAGCGCCCAACGTCGCCGAAAACAGCCGTAGTGTACCGATACTGAAGGCATCGATGCTAAAGAGGACGCCGACGATATGTCCGACCCCAAAACCAACCCAGCTTGCCCACAGGTAGAGCAGGAGTCGACGGAAAGTGCCGCCGATGATAAAATGAAACACTGCGCCGATCAATGTAGCGAGGATGAAGGCGAGTGTTAGAGTCGGGGTCGGCAAAGTCGAACTACTCCCTCATAGAAAGATCATTTGTTATTGTAGCGCAAATGTGGCAATTTGAACACGGGCGCAAACTGTTTATAATCGGCGTGATATGACAACGATTGACCATAGAATTCTCATCCCCGCCAACACGCAAGTCGTGTGGGACTATATCAGCAACCTTTCGCGCAATCCCAAGTGGCAGGTTGACTGCCGCAGCGTGACCTTTCTGACGCAGAAGCACGATGGACCGGGCACGCGCTGGCGCATGGCGAGCGAAAGCGGGCGCGAGTTTGTCCTCGAGGTCACGGCGTGGTACAAGGGACTCGGATACGAGTACCAGTACGTCGATGGCGCGAACTTTCAGGAAAACATTGGGCGTGTACGTCTGCAAGAAATCCCGGAAGGCACAATAGTGCAGTGGACGTTCACCTATGAACTTCCCGGCATCTTCTCCGGTCTGCGTGACTCGCTGGGTACGCGCCGTCAGATCGACCACCTGATCGCCGACAGCCTGCGCAAACTGTATTTGCAGATCAAAGCGGCGGGTGGGGGAACGCTCATCGAGCCAAAGTCGCTGATGCGCGACGCGCCGGATGTCGAAGCGCGTTCGCATTACCAGCCGCGTCACCCGGTCGTGACGCCGGAAAAACCCGATGGTGAGCCGTTCGACGAGCCTCTCGTTCCCGCACCGGAAGCGCCGAGCGTCCGTCCGGGGATGTTTGACTTCGACGAGCCGCCCATCTACGACGACGACGCGCAGACGCTCCAGCCGATCATGGCGCTGAATCTGCCGCCTGAACCGCCAGTGGTCGAGGATGATACGCGTCCTAATCCGACGGCGAAACGTGAACCGGAACCCGCCGCTGATCTCCCGTCCGGCGATGAACCGGATTTCCTCGATACGCTTGCGCCGATTGTGGAGTCGGTGCGGACACCGCCGCCTGTGTCACCGCTATCCGCGCCGAGCTACAACTTCGATTTTGACGACGATTTGTCCGATGATCTAGCGGGCGATATTGGTAAAGACCTCGCCCCTGATTTGACGGCTGAACCTGCCGTCGATCCCGTGTTCGACACTCAACCGCGCCGCGCGTCGATGCCGCCGGAAGCGGATCCGTCCCCGAAATCCGAGCAGCCGCCGGAAGCGGAACAACTGCCGGCAGTTGCTCCGTCACCAGCTTCAGCCGACATCCGCGTCTCTGACGAGCACCCGGTTGCGACTGTGTCAGCACCAACGCAGCCCGCGCCCCTCACCGATGTGCCGACTGTGGCGGCAGCTTCACCGCCCAGTGAAACGGTCAGCGCAGTGCCGATGCCATTGCCATCTACGCCGGAGACCGTCCAAGCTAGCGAGGCTGTACTAGGTGCGCCCGAACCTGAGCCTGTGCCGCCACCCACGCCCCCGGCGGCGCTGCCTGCTCCGCAGGTGAAGTCGCCTTCGCCACTGGATACAGCGAACGTCAGCATCTGGGAAATCTTTGGCGTGCAGCGTCCGAGTGAGACGCAGCAAATGAAAGCGGTCGTCGCGGAGAAACCAGAGCCGCCTCCGAGCTCGAGCCGACCGGATATGAGTCCGGTGCGGATCGGCTTGCGGACAGCATTCCGCCGCTCGCGCAAGACGATCCGGCGGATCAAGTTCTAGTTAGTCGCTGGTGGGATCAGATGCCGTGCCACGATTGAGCACGTACATCTCGAAAGCCTGCGCCGTCCATGGCAGGGTGGGCTTAAAGAAATGCTCGTAGAGCGCCTCGGCATAGACGCGGATTTCATACTGCGCGTCGGGAGCCATGCGCAGGCGTATCCAGTTCATCAAGTTGAGCGCATCGACTGCCATGACCCACGTATAATATACGCTGAACCCCGGCAGGAATAAGCGCGCCATTTCCTTCGACACGCCCGCTTCTAATGCCTCACTGTACAGCTTATAGCCCTGTTGATAGTGTGCCAGCAGCTTTTCGGTCAGTTCGGCGTCTTTGCCCGCCTCGATCTCGCCTTCGCTCGCCTGTTTATTGCTCTTGGACTGCTTACGCCACACGTCCGGCACGTAGAAGTCGTTCTCGTCGAATGGGGTGTAGCGCCCGGACTGCGAGTTCACGCTCTGGTAATGGAACGTCCGATGACGAATCCACTGCCAGTATGTGATGAGGGGGGCGTGGACGCGGAACTTGAACTGCACCTGCTCAAACGGGCTGGTGTGCTGGTTGCGCAGCAGGTAGAACAGCAGTTTGCGATCCGCCTCTTCCCCTTTGCTTTCGCCCATGAAGCTCACGCGTGCCGCATTGACGATTGCCAGATCGCCGGAGACGCCCGTCGCCGGGTGTGGCATGAAATCCAGCAGTTCCAGATAACCCTTATCCAGTACGGGGACACGTTCGCCGAGCGGTACATGGGGAGTCATGAGTTTCGTCCTCTGAAGCCTAGATAAAGTATTGCAGCGCGCGGCGCATCCGCTCGTCGAAGTCTTTCGGCGCATCGGGCGGAATCGATTGCAGCGCCGCTTGTGCCTCTGCGATGCTGTAGCCGAAACCGATGAGCGCGTCCATCACATCCTTATCGACGTTGCCCGCCGAACTCGCCGCGATGATGCCATCCGCGCCTTTGAGCTTGTCCTTCAACTCGAAGACGATCTTTTCGCCCATCTTCTTGCCGACGCCGGGGATGCGACCGAGCAGGTCGGGGTTGCCCGTTGCCACCGCAGTACGTAGCGTGTCGATGCTGATGGTGCTCAACACCGACAGGGCGAGTTTCGGACCAACGCCGCTGACCATGATCAGCTTGTTGAACACGTCGCGTTCCGCGACCGTCGCAAACCCATACAGCGTGATCGAATCCTCGCGGACGATCATCTCGGTATGCAAATACACTGCTTCGCCCTCGAACAGCGACAGTGAATTGCGCGGCGTAAACACCTTGTAGCCGATCCCATTGACGACGACCACAAGGTGATCACCGGCAACGGCGGCAACTTTTCCTTCTAGGCTGGCGATCATGCGACTCTACTCGATCATACTGTAACGCGACGAATGCAAATCGGTGATGGCGACCGCCAGCGCATCGGCGGCGTCGTCGGGGCGGGGGATGCTTTCCAGCGACAGCAGCATGCGCGTCATCTCTTGCATCTGCGGCTTCTTCGCCCCCCCGTACCCGGAAATCGACTGCTTGATGTATGTCGGCTTGAACTCCTGTATCGGCAGGTGTGCGTTTTGCAGTGCCAGTAAGATCACGCCGCGACCCTGCGCGACGGTGATCGCCGTCGTCACATTTTTGCCGAACAGCAGTTCCTCGACCGCTGCGCGATCCGGCTTGTGGTGCTCGATCAGCGCGGTGAGGCTGTCGTAAATCAGCTTGAGGCGTTCGGACATGCGCAGCGACGGCGGTGTGGTGATCACTCCGTACGCTTCCGCTTTCAGTGAACCGTCGTTCAACTCGCGAACGAAGCCGTAGCCGACCGTCGCCGTCCCGGGATCGATCCCTAGCGAGAGCATTAAGCGGTCTCGAACGCTTCGAGCGCCTCGTCCGTAATCATGAGGTTGCTGGCGACCCCCTGCACGTCGTCCAGCTCTTCCAGTTCATTCATGATCTTCATGTTGGTGACGGCTTTATCGGCGCTGACTTCGGTCTCGTTCTTGGCGATCCACTTCAGCTCCGCGTTGGCGACCGTATAACCGCCCTTAGTGAGCGCTTCTTCGACCGCGCCTAAGGCTTCGCGCGGGGTATAGACCGAGATCGCGCCATCGTCGTCAAGCACATCTTCCGCGCCTGCTTCGGCGGCGGTCATGAACACGCTGTCGAAGTCGAGGTTTTCGCCTTCCAGTTCGATGATGCCTTTTTGCTCGAACTGCCACGCGACCGAACCCGCCGAGGCGAGGCTGCCGCCAGCGCGGTTGAACACGCGCTTGATTTCGGCGAGCGTGCGATTCTTGTTATCCGACAGGGTGTCGATCAGGAAGGCGACGCCTTCGACGCCGTAGCCCTCATAGGTCACTTCTTCCATTTCCGCGCCGTCCAGCTTGCCGATGCCGCGCAGAATCGCCCGTTCGATGTTCTCCTTAGGCATGTTGCTCTGCTTGGCTTTGAGCACGGCAAGTTTCAGCTTGGCGTTCATGTTTTCGTCACCGCCGCCTTCGCGGGCTGCCATCTGAATGTCGCGCGCTATGCGCGTAAAAATCTTGCCGCGCTGTGCGTCCGCGACGCCCTTTTTCCGCTTAATGGTTGACCATTTACTGTGCCCAGACATCGACTGTTCTCCAAGTCTTTCAAGTGTGCATGTTTACACTCTATTATACCTGACGCCGAAAGCGTGACGGTAGAGGCTGATTACGCGTGTGGTATAATCCTAGCGCGTTTCAGGCTGGAGAGTAGTTGTGGCAGAGTCCGTTTTACAAACCCCCTCCACTGTGCCGACCTTAGCCCGCTCGCAGCGGTTGGCGTGGGGCGTGCTGTTGGTATCCTTCGCCGTTTTCTGCGTGATCTGCGTGGTTTCGGTAATTGGCGCGTATCTTTTCATGTTCGAGTCCGTCATTCCGATGCAGTCGCTTCTGCGTGTCGGACGCGGCACAGCGGTCGTCGTCGGCGCGGATATGATCGAGCAGGGGGTGCGTGTCGGGATGGAGTTGTTCAACAGCGCGTTGATCAGCACCGACCCCATTTCGCAAGCTACCCTGACCATTCATGACCAGCAGCGCGATAACACAGTCGTCGCACTCGTCACGCTGAAAAGCGGTTCGGCGGTCGATATGACCAACGTGACGCGACCGCGCTTCGATTGGAGCACCGCGGCGTACTGGGTCGATCTTGAATCGGTCTATGGCGATCTCGACATCTTCATCCCCGATAACTTGGGACGCAGCGTGGTCATCACGCTGCGCACGACACAGGGGGTTTCCGTCTGGTTGACCGAAAGCGGTCAGTATGCGATTCAGGCGATTGGCTCGCAGGTACAGGTGAGTAACAACGGCGGTTCGGCGGTGATCGTCAAGCCGGGGCAGCAGGAGAGCAGCCGTGTCCCCATCGGCTACCGCGTGACCTACCAGATCGACACGGACAGCCTGACCACGACCCCGGCGCGCGTCAATTTGCTAGGCGACCGCTCTTTCACGACTGCCAACGTGACCGATTACAACGCGGTCGAACCGGTTGCTTCGTCGCTGACGTGGCGCTGCAACAGCGTCGAAAACGATGCGCCGGAGGGCAACTATGCGCTGGCGGTCGAGGACGGACGGGCATCGGTGCAGTTCTTGCGTAATGGCGGAGCGACCTCGCACGCCGAAACGTCGTGTTCGATTGCCTTCGGCAGAAACGGACTGGATGTCTCGCACCTCAGCTACCTCTCGATTCGCGCCACCTTCAAGATTAACGGTCACTCCCTCAGCACATGCGGATCGCGGGGCAGCGAGTGCCCGTTGATGCTGCGGATGGACTACTTCCCGCTGCAACCGACTTTTTCGGAGACTGGTCAGCCGGAGCTTGTGAGCTGGTATCATGGCTTCTTTTCGACCTTTAAGCCGGAACTGGAATACCCGCTCATCTGCGACAGCGCGGGCTGCACAGCGCACGAAATCGTCAATGAGGACACGTGGTATACCTACGAGAGCGGCAACTTGCTCTCCGATTTGACCCCGCAGCAGCGACCGAGCGCGATCACCGTCGTGCGCTTCTATGCGTCGGGGCACGAATATGATGTGGACGTCAGCGAGATGGCGCTGCTGGCAAATGGTGTCGAAATCCCCGCCGGTTAGCTAGAAAGTGAAGCCAAGATCGCGCAGCGATACCCACGCCCCGCGCCCGATAATCAGATGATCCAGCAGGGCTATATCGAGCAGCCGCCCGGCTGCCGCCAGCGCGCGGGACATTTCCACATCTTCCGGCGATGGCGTAGGATCGCCTGACGGGTGATTGTGTACGAGAATCAGCATCGGGCTGCCACGTAGAATCGCCTCGCGGTAGACTTCGGACGCGCGCAGTACTGATGCGGTCAGCGTGCCGATGTACAGCGTCGGTACGGCGATCACCCGCCGGTTGATGTCCAGCAGAATCACCCGCACATGCTCCTGAGTCAGCACAGACATATCATTCATCAGCGTTGCCGCATCCGCCGATGTTTTGATGAGCGGACGTTCAAGGATATTCTCACGGGCGAGGCGGCGGCATAACTCGAACGCGGCGGCGATGCGACCGGCATCGGACAGCGAGAGTGTGCGTCCGAGATCAATGGGGTTGGCTTGGGCGAGCGCGTGGAGATCGGTGTAGCGATTGACAAGACTGCGGGCTGTGTTCTGGGCATCGTCATCGGCGAGAATTACGGCGATCAAGTCGGTGGTGGTGAGGCTGTGTGTGCCATCAGTGACGAGACGATTGAGCGGAGAGTCATGGCTTGCCAATGCGTTAGTGTCCTTTAGTAAGAGCTGCGCTTAGATACCTGTCATTGTACTGTGAAACTACTATTTGTGCAGCGTCGGGTGATTGCACCCTCTACTTGAGACTGCTATACTGCACACACAACTGCGTGCAGCTAGCGCACAGGATTGCGGCGGACAGGGCTAAGTAGGGAAGTTCTTTGATGTTCAACGATGGAATTCTAACTGGCGTGGTCGTTTACGGTGGCATGGTGCTGGCGGCGGCGTGGGTGGCGATGATTATCTGGACGTACCGCGACATGCGCGCTCGTTCCCGCGACTCGCTTGCGCAGATCGTCGTCGCTCTTATGGTTGCTATCCTGACGTTTCCGGGGTTGTTGATCTATCTGTTCCTGCGTCCGCGCGAAACGCTCTCGGAAGCCTACGAGCGGTCGCTCGAAGAGGAAGCCCTGCTGCAAGAAATCGAAGAGAAGCCGACCTGCCCCGGCTGTAAGCAGCGCGTCCGGGAAGACTGGCAGGCTTGCCCCAACTGCCATACCCGCCTCAAGAAACCGTGTCCGCGCTGCGGTCAAATGCTTGAACTCTCGTGGGATTTGTGTCCGTACTGCGCGACGGCGCTGCCGAGCTACGCCAACGAGCGCATTGCTATGCCGCCCACATCGAGCGGCACGCAGTCCACGCACGCGCGCCCTGCTGCGAGCCGCCAAGCCCTCGAATTCCTCGAAGGCGACGAAAACTGACGTGAACTGACACAGTACACTGTGTTTTTCGGCTTAAGTAGATTAACGAAAGTCGTTCACGCGCGAGCACCTACTTTATGACTCATGACGGGTTCTGTCATTGTCTTCGACGTTCTGCCAATCGACCAATTCGTTCATCTCGCCGTCGTCGGTGAGTTCTAGACGCTTGGGCTTCTCGTAGATGTCGCCATGCTCACGCACTGCCGTTCGCAGCTTGGCGACTTCGCTTTCGATCTGCCCGTCGCGCGACTCGGCGAGGGCGGCGATGATCGTGTGCAGCGTAAAGATGCCCCCCCAACCGAGGAAGAGCGCCGCGCTCAGGTTGCTGTAGCTGGTATCGCCGAAGATGACTTGCCCGGCGAGCGTCATGATCAGCAGCGCCAGATCGATGCTCCACACCGTCCAGCGGCGAATGCGCTTGTCGATGCGCCGCCGCGCGATTTCATACAACTCTTGCTCAGACATGCTCATCTACCCAGAACATCATCAGTACGATGCCCGGTAATACGCATTCCAATGGCGAAAAGTTGCGGGACGAGGCATTCCTCGTCCCAACAGGAGACACGGGGTCTGGTGGTCAGCGTAGTTCGAGTTCGCCTGTCTCGCCGACCGTGTGAATCTTGAGGAAATTCGTTTGCCCGCCGATGCCAAACGGCACACCCGCGAGGATCACCAGCGGATCACCCAACTGCACCAAGCGGTTGTTGACGGCGGCGCGCACCACGATTCCGATCATCTCGTCGATGGTGTCGAACTCCGGCACCATCAGCGGGAACACGCCCCACACGAGCGCCATCCGGCGATATGTGATTTCGTTCGGCGTGACGCACAGAATCGGCGTGCGCGGACGTTCTTTGGCGACGCGGCGTGATGTATAACCCGTCAGCGTCGAGGTGACAATTGCTTTGCAGTTGAGCGTTTCGGCGATCTGGCAGGTGGCTTGGCTGATCGCGTCGGAGATCGCTTCGCGTCCTTCGAGATCGCCTTTGACAATCGTGCGATCCACCACGCCGCCGCGCGTGATGTGCTGCTCGGCAATCGCGGCGATGTTGACCATCGTCTCGACCGCGCGTACAGGGTAGGAACCGCTCGCCGTTTCATTGCTCAACATAACCGCGTCTGTGCCATCGACAATCGCGTTGTAGACATCGCTGGCTTCGGCGCGGGTGGGGCGAGGGTTGTCGACCATCGAATTGAGCATCTGCGTCGCGGTGATGACCGGCTTGCCCGTGTTGTTGCACATGCGGATGATGCGCTTCTGGTGATACGGTACTTCTTCGGCGGGTGTTTCCACGCCGAGATCACCGCGCGCGACCATAATGCCGTCGCTGGCGTCGATGATCGACTCGATGTTTTCCAGCGCTTCGTGCTTCTCGATCTTGGCGATGATTGCCGCGTTGCCGCCGAGGTGGCGGATCAGCCAGCGCATTTCGCGGATGTCGTCCTCCGAACGGACGAACGACATCGCGATGTATTCGGTGTTCTTGGAGATGGCGAATTCAACATCCGCCCGATCTTTCTCCGTGATGGCGGAAAGCGTGAGCCGCGCATTGGGCGCGCTCACGCCTTTGCGCGAGGTCAGATTGCCGGGGACAACCACCTCGCAGATCAGCGACCGGTTCGACGTGGCGCGGACGACGAATTCCATCTTGCCATCATCGAGCAGCAGCGGCATCCCTGCCTTGATGTCCCGCACGAATTCCGGGTGCGGTAGGCTGACGACATTGTTCGTGCCGTCGGCGTCATCAAGGGTGAGTGTGATCTTGTCGCCTGCTTGCAGCACCAGCGGCTCATTCGCGATCTTGCCGATGCGAATCTTCGGTCCTTGAATGTCGCACAGGATGGCGACGACTGCGCCTTCTTCATACGCGATCCGCCGCACATCGTCGATTGCTTTGCTGTGGGTTTCGTGATCGCCATGCGAGAAGTTGATACGTGCCACATCCAATCCCGTGCGAATCATCTGCCGGATGGTTTCTTCCTCCCGCGACGTGGGACCGATGGTGGCGACGATTTTCGTCCGCTTGCCGTTGATGCGATTGCTGATCAATTCCACGCCTCTCGGTGAACTAGATGTCGAGATTCATATTGGTAAAGGCTGCCAAACCTGCATATTTGGCGGCGCTGCCCAACTCCTCTTCAATCCGCAGGAGTTGATTATACTTCGCCGTCCGGTCGGAACG
>JACSRG010000123.1 GCA_014879865.1 Anaerolinea sp. | reverse complement strand
AAGCCCATCTGGGCGGGGGTCGCCGCGAGCGTGATCACGGCGATCAAGGGGATACCATCGCGCGAGATGCGCGTGCCAAGTTCAGAGATCGATTGACCGATCCACAGCTTCATAAAGTCCGGGTGACGCCACAACCCGGTCAACCAGCGGTTCATCTAACCAGCTCCATGTGCTCATCATCAGTTCTGTAAACAGGAAAGCCAAAATCAGCCTCGACCGGGCGATCCCGGTGACGCTGCTCGACTGAAAGTCCCTATCCGTTTACAGAATGACGATGCTGCTCATGGCAAACCTCGATTCTCAGATGTCCGCATCTGGTCACATTTGACTCGCCAAACAGTATAGGTGAGACTCGCGAAAACGGTCAAGGCGGTGCTATAGTCTGAACGATTCAGGAGATGACGAATGGCTATTCCTCAATGGCTCGACTGGGCGCAGCGCCTACAATCCATCGCCCAGACCGGGCTGCACTACAACGGCAGCCCCTATGATCACCTGCGGTATCAGGATGTGCTGGAAATCGCCGCCGAGATGATCGCCGCGAATGGCGCGACGGATGTCCGTGCGGCGGATGATCTCAGCGCGCTGAAAGCGATTCTGCTGCTGGATAAGGGACACACCACGCCCAAGATCGACGTGCGCGGTGCGGTGTTTCACGAGGGCAAGCTGCTGCTCGTGCAGGAGAAGGCGGACGGGGATCGCTGGACGCTCCCCGGCGGTTGGGCGGATGTTGGCGAGAGCGCGGGCGAGTCGGTGGTGCGCGAAATCTACGAGGAGACGGGCTACTATGCGCGGGCGCTCAAGCTGATGGCGCTGTTTGATCGCAACAAGCACGATCACCCGCCATACCCGTTCCACGCGTATAAGGCGTTTTTCCGCTGTGAACTGACCCGGCTTGAGCGCGAACCTGATCCGCGCAACGTCGAGACGGGGAATGTTGGTTGGTTCACGCTGGACGAGATCGGCGCGCTGCCGCTCTCGGTCGCACGGGTGACGTTCAGCCAGTACGCGCGCTTCTTTGAGCATCTGGCAGAACCGGATTTGGCGACGGATTTTGACTGATGATCACCGTGACGGACGCGACCGTTGAGCAAGCGCCACTTGTCCACCGCATCATGTTGGATGCGTTCGCGGAGTATCTCGGGATCCTCGACCCGCCCTCCGGCGCGCACGCCGAAACCGTCGAGGACGTGATCGCCGCGATGGATCAGGGCGGCGCGGTGATCGCGTGGGAAAATGGCGACGCCATCGGATCGGGGCGCTGGCGCATGGACGAGGGCTCGGTCTACATCGGGCGGATTTCCGTGCTGCCCGCGTACCGGGGACGCGGCGCGGCACACGCGATGCTCATGCACATGGAGCGCATCGCCCGTGAACGCGGCTTCAGCCGGACGCGCTTGGGCGTGCGCGTGCTGCTTCCGCAGAACATCGAACTGTATCAAAAGGTCGGCTATGTGATCACCGAAAAGATCACCCACCCGAAAGGGAACGCCGAAGTCGTCTTTATGGAAAAGAAGTTAACCGCAGAGAAAAACGAATGAAATTCGCAATTCAAGAAGATATGCTGCCGGGACAGAACAGCGCGGAGAAGTTCGCGGCGGCACAGGCGCTCGGTTTGGCGGGCGTCGAGGTTTGGGGCGGCAGTGACCTCGCCGGGCGCGTGCCGGACATCGCCGAAGCGGTCATGCAAACCGGGCTGCCCGTCTCCGCCGTGTATCACGTCATGCCGCCGGGCTGTCAAATCCTTTCGCCGCATGAGCGCGAACGCGAGAGCGGCTTAGAACGCCTGCGCGATTCGATCACCTGCGCGTGTGACCTCGGCGCGGAGGGTGTGATCCTCATGCCGGTCAGCGGGCGCGGGCTGCTGCCCGATCTCTCGCCCTACCAGACCGCCGAGGAACTGCTGACCGAACTGCTGTACACGCATCTGCGCACGCTCGAAGATTTTTCGCTGGCGCTCGGCGTCAAGCTGTTCATCGCGCCGGTCAACCGCTACGAAACGCGCCTGATCAACCGCGTGGATCAAGCCGCGCATTTGCTGCGCCGACTCAAGCATCCGAGTCTCAAGATCGCCGCCGATCTGTTCCACATGGCGCTGGAAGAAGCCGACCCCGACGACGCGCTGCGCAACCACGCGGAGTTGATCGGCAGCCTGCATATCGCCGACTCGAACCGGCGGCTGCCGGGGCGCGGCACGACCGACTTCGGGGCGCTGGGGGAAACGTTGAAGGCGATCAATTACACGGGTTGGGTGACGTTCGCGTGCGGCGAACCGGGGCGCAACGCGCTCTACGCCGAGCAGTTCGCGCGCGATCTGCCTGCCTGCCTCGATTATCTACGTCAGCGGGGGTGGTGAGATGCGCTACACAGCCGAGAATCTGTTGATCCGGTCGGAAGACACGGGCGCGGCGGGCGTCTTCGCGCACGTCACGCCGCAGCGCGCCGAGTGGAACTATCTGCATATGGCGGCGCGCCGCTTGGACGCGGGCATGAGCTACGCGGGCAGCACAGGCGATTATGAGTACGTCCATGTGATTCTGGGCGGCGTGTGCCGGATCAAGACGAGCGCGGGGGAATTCGAGCGGGTGGGGCGGCGTCCGAACGTGTTCGCCGGGATGCCGTATGCGCTCTACCTGTCTCGCGGTGTGGATTTCGAGATCACGGCGCTGACCGACGGTTTCGAGGTGGCGTCGTGCTGGGTGGCGACCGACGAGGATCACCCGGCGCGCTTGATCACCCCGGCGGACAGCGCGGTCGAACTGCGCGGCGGTAACAACGCCTCGCGCCAGATCAACAGCATCATCCCGCCGGGCTTCGACTGCCAGCGCCTCGTGTGCGTCGAGGTTTACACGCCGGGGGGCAACTGGTCGAGTTACCCGCCGCATAAGCACGACGTGCACCGCGTCGATGAGGCGGGCAAACTGATCGAAGCTGATCTGGAGGAGATTTACTTCTACAAGCTGGATAAGCCCGAAGGCTATGCTTACCAGCGCGTCTACACGGCGAACCGTTCCATCGACGCGCTGATGCTGGCGCAGAATCACGACGTGGTGCTCGTGCCGGAAGGCTATCATCCGGTGGTCAGCGCGTTCGGCTACACGACCTACTACCTGAATTTTCTGGCGGGGTCGGCGCAGTCGCTTGCCAACACGGACGATCCGGCGTATGCGTGGGTGAAAAGTCAGTGGACGGGGATCGATCCGCGCTTGCCGGTGGTGTCATTGGCGCTGGAGAAGTAGGGGCATGATATTTCATGCACCAAGTTAAGCCACTGCTTTTTGACCCCACCCCCGACCCCTCCCCGAATTCGAGGAGGGGAGACTGCGGCTCTCTTGCCGTGCAGACTTGTTTCCGAAGAGGCGCGTCTGCTTGGACGGGAGGGGGTTTCGTTATCTTGGT
>JACSRG010000791.1 GCA_014879865.1 Anaerolinea sp. | reverse complement strand
TTTGATGGGGGGCGCGCCTGCTAGGATGGTCAGCGACAAATCGGCACGTTTTCAGGTCGGATGGACGAAACGCCGCGCCGAAGGAGAAGGTTGGGCGCGACGGGGAAACGATGTGACCGCACAAAGGCAGAACCGTGTGCCAGTGGTGAGCAAGCGCGGCTCTTGGCAGATCGACGCAATGCGGGGCGAAATGAAGGATGGGTTGCGGCGCTGGAACAGCGGAGTTAGCGGCATATCCACACAAGCTGGAGCAGACGGCGGTTTGCGTCTGTATGGACGGAACTGCACGCCAATCGAGCCAGATCGATGCAACTCGGATTGCACGTGCCAGAGAACGGTTTGGTCAGCGTGGAGAACGATCCGGTGGATGAGGCTCAGCGGTCGCGCTCGTCGGGGAAGTACATGCTTTTGAAGTTGTACAGCACGGGCTGATCGCTGTGGCGAACTCCTTCGTAGAGCGCACCCGTGATACGGTTCAAGCCCTTGTGCAGCTTCTCACGGGCGTAGCTTTCGTCGCCATGCGCGAGCATCTGGATCGCGGTCTGGGTCAGGTAATCGACAGCGGCGAGGAGTTCGTATGCCATGCGTCCCTGCCACGAATGGACACCATTGGCGTGGGCGGTCGCCGTCTTGAGATCGTCCAGTCCGCTGTAGGCGCGCAGCATCCCTTTAGCGGTCGCTTCGAAGTCATCAATGCGAACATCGTCCGGGGCGAAGCGGCGTAGGAAATCGCGCATGGCATCGACGGTGTGGAACGAGAGATAGTTCCGTCCGCACTGCACCGCCAGCGGATGCCATGCAGATGCGAAATCTGGGTGCTGGCAGAGACCGAACGCTGTATTCTGTAAGGCGACGAGGATGTCCACAACGCGCGAGTCATCGCGGTCGGCATTCAGGTTGGAGGCGAGAAATTCGCCGATAGCGTTGTACTGCGCTGCGTCGAAACGGTCATGATAGCGCTGCATGGCGGTAGCTTTCAGATCGGAAGTCATGAGATATTCCTTTGTTAGATGGATTCAGTGAGACGAATGAGGCTGGTGATGGTATTCGGATCGGTCGGGCGCTGGTCGATCTGGTAGAGGAGACGCGCGAGCGCGGTGCTTGCGGTGCTGTAGAGCGTGTACAGGCTGTCCTTGTACGGTAGCACCCATGTTCCGCTTGGAACACGTTTTGCGCCGTCGCCTTGCAAAAGAAATGGCAGCATTGGCATGGAGGTGAGTGTCCAACCGGTGGCGAAGACGAGTGGCTCGGCGCGTTCGGCAGCATCGAGCGTCCAATCCGCGTAGAGCAAGCGTCCCCCATCGTGCGCGAGATAGGCGCATTTCAGCGAAAGTCCGCCTAAATCACTGAAGGGGAGACGAACGACTTTGAGCAGGATGACCGGCTGCCAATCGAGGTGGGTGAGCGTCGTCATGGCAGTTCCTCAAACCAAATGCCGCTGAATCGTGCAAGTTCGCCATTGTCGAGGAAGCGCACCCAAACCGTGTGAATGCCGATGCTGTAACGATAATCGGCGCTGTCGCACAGCGGGTAATGGCTGACGATGCACTTGCGGCGGGTATTGACTGTACTTAGACCAACGATGTGCCCGACAGCGCCGGGCGGCGGCAGCTTCGAGCGATGGAAGTTCTGACGGTTGCTTTTCAACATATGAAGTTCCTCAATGGCATGATGATTGGAGAGTACAATTGATGGGCAAAAAGGGAGACACTTATGCTGCGAATTGCCACTTGTCAGTTTCCAGTCAGCGCGAACATTAAGCGAAACTGTGACTTTATGGTGCGACAAATCGAGCAATCTGCGCAACGAGGTGCGAAGCTTGTCCATTTCGGGGAATGTGCCTTGTCAGGCTACTGCGGTGTAGATTTCAAAACATGGTCTGGTTTCAATTGGGATATGCTTCAAACCAGCTTCGAACGCATTCAATCGGTTGCCGAACAGCATCAAGTTTGGCTTGTCTTTGGGAGCAGTCATAGACTGACGGGAGAACACCTCCCTCATAACAGTGTGTATGTGGTCGATTCATCTGGAGTCTTGATCACACGCTACGACAAACGTCGCTGCAGCATCAAAGATTTGAACCACTACACACCCGGAACTACGCCTATTACCTTCCAAGTCGAAGGGATAATGTTTGGCATCCTCGTTTGCTTGGATTATCGTTTTCCGGAGTTGTATCGCGAATACATGGATATGGGTGTGGCGTGTGCGTTGCACAGTTTTCATGATGCGCGTAAACAAGGGAGTTCCTTGTCCAGCGCTATCGCTCAGCCCACCCTGCAAGGTCACGCGGGTAACACCGCCATGTGGATCAGTGTGGCAAACAACAGTGCCTCCTACCAATCTTTCAGTAGTTTATGGATTGATCCTAGTGGCTCTGCCGAGGCGCGTGCTAAACGTCACCGAGCGGATGTCATCGTGAACGAATTGGATATGGCACATCACGGAGCGTATATCACGATGGTACGCTCGTTTCGAGCAGATGCACGGTCAGGAAGCATCTATGCACCGAAAATTGCTCCCGATGCGCGATCTGACAATCGCACCCAGTTTTAATCGACCTTAAGATAGTTCGCTAACTCATCGTGGCAGATCGGCAGGCTCCGACTGCTGATTCCATCAAGACTCACAAACGTGACGAAGGTGCGGATGGGCTGCCTGTGGAGCAATTTGTAAACATAAGTGCCGATCACCGTCGCAATCCAGTCGTTGATCAGCAGGTGCTGGTAGCCCGCATCCATCAGATCGGCACACGATGCGCCCGGTCCTAGGAGCGGGCGTTCTGACGGCGGTTCCGGTTCGAGCAGCGCCGGGAAGAGCAGCCCTTCCTTCGGCAGATACGGATACTTGCCGTCGCGCCCGTCGATGAAGCGGCGCATCAGCTCAGGATCATCCGTATTTCCAATGCAGACCTGCCCAGAATCAGCATGGTTACCCCCGGCGAGAACGATCCCTTTCATCCGGTGGACAGCACAGCGTGCTTCGTGATTATCCACGCACGAAATCACCAGAGTGGAGCCGAAGCGGTCAGCATGGCGCTCCGGGTCGAGCGGTTCCGCAATCCAGCCGATGTCCAGACCCAGCGCGGCATTCAGGCGGCGGGCGACGCATTCGGCTTTGAACTGCCCGATGTCCGCCGGGGCAAACAGCGCCTGCCGCCCGATGTTCTTTTCCTCCACGCGATCCGGGTCGATCAGCACCAGCGACGGCGCGTGCTGCCGGGCGCGCTGCATATCGTAGAGGATGCGGGCGACGATCCGGGTAGTGGATGCGCCCGTGCCGCCCACGCCCACGAGCGAGATGGTCTTGATGTGCGTATTGGGGTCGAAAATGCCGTTCATGTTGCCTCTCCCAGCAGGTGTGCCAGCGTTTTCTTGACGGGGATCAAATCGGATACCGGATA
>JACSRG010000790.1 GCA_014879865.1 Anaerolinea sp. | reverse complement strand
CGCCGCCGACGGCGTCGCTGTGCCCACCGAGGTACTTGGTGCTGCTGTGCATGACGATGTCCGCGCCGAGCTTGAGCGGATTCTGGATCGCGGGGCTGGCGAACGTGTTGTCTACCGCGACAATCACGTTGCCGTGCGCGTGCGCCATATCCGCCAGCAGCGGGATGTCCGCCAGCGACATGAGCGGGTTGGTTGGCGTTTCCAGCCAGAGCAAGCGCGTCTCCGGCGTGAGCGCGGCGCGCAGTGTATCGGGTTGGCTCAGGTCGATCCAGCTAAAGCGGATGCCGTAGCGCGCCAGCACGCGCTCGAACAGGCGATACGTGCCGCCGTAGACGTCGTTGCCGACGATCACCTGATCGCCGGGGTTGAGCGTGTGCATGAGCGTGTCAATCGCCGCGAGTCCGCTGGCGAATGCCAAGCCATAGCGCCCGCCTTCCAGCGCAGCGATTAGCGCCTCGAGCGCGGCGCGCGTCGGGTTGCCGCTGCGGCTGTAGTCGTAGCCTTTGTGTTCGCCGGGGGCGCTTTGCACGAACGTCGAAGTCTGGTAGATCGGCGTCATGATCGCGCCGGTCGTCGGGTCGGGGTCTTGCCCGGCGTGGATCGCCAGCGTATCCAAGTGATAATCCATTACCGCTCCTCAATACTCAACCGTGATTGAAACAAAAATTCTATGCATCCTTGATGCAATCTTATCCCTTTTGCCCAAGCAGGAAATTTAAGCCTGTGCTATAAAGAAGGGCGGAATTTCATCTTTGCAGAGAGCACTACTGATGGATTATACAACGCAAAAAACCTTTATCGCGGTGGCGGGCAATATCGGCGTGGGCAAGTCCAGCCTCACGCGTCTGCTGTCGCGTGCCTTTGGCTGGGAACCCTTCTACGAAGCCGCCGCCGAAAACCCGTACCTTGCCGACTTTTATCAGGATATGCGGACATGGAGTTTCCATTCGCAGGTGTTTTATCTGGGCAAGCGTCTTGAGCATCACCGTCTATTGGTCGATCACTTCAGCAGCGTGATCCAAGATCGCACGGTCTACGAGGACGCCGAAATCTTCGCGCGCAACCTGTACGAACAGGGGCAGATGTCCGACCGCGATTACGACGCCTACCGCCGCCTCTACCGCGCGGTGAGCAGTTTCCTCCCCCCGCCCGATCTGGTCGTCTATCTGCGCGGCAGCGTCCCGACGCTGATGCGCCACATCCACAAGCGCGGCAACGCCTATGAACAGGGAATCGCCACCAGCTATCTGGAACAGTTGAACCGGCTGTACGACGCGTGGATCGAAGACTGGACGGCATCACCGGTCTTAACCATTGATATGGACAGGCACGACTTCTTAGGCGAGCCTGCCGACCTCGACCGCATCGTGGCACAGGTCAAGAAAGCGCTGGTCGCCATCGTGGCATAGCCACGTCCATCGGAGAACGTCAAGCATGTCAGAGCGCCCGTTCATCTTCAACACCGACAAACTTGCTGCGCACGAGGGCAGGAAGCATCTCTCGTTCACCGGTGGACGCAGCGGCAGGCGCTTCGGTCTGGTGTGGATCGTACCGATCATCCTGCTCGTCATGGGCGGGATTTACGTGCTGCTCCAGAACGCCGAAGCGCTGCCGGGCGAGTGGTTCGTCGTGTTGATCTGCATCGGGTCGCTGATTCTGATCGTGCCGTTCGTCCTCTTGCTCAACAGCGTCACAAAAGTACGCGCAAAGCTGCTCGACGGCAGACTGATCCATGTAGACGAGACGGTGAGCGACGATGGTCAAGCCCGCTACACCGTGTTTTTTGAGTTTGTTGCCCCGAACGGCAAGCTGATCGAAGCTCAGCGAACGGTATCAGTCCGGCGCTACGTTCGCCGCCCGCTGCCCGAACCGGGCGCGCTGGTGCGCGTCGAGTATGTGAACAACAAACGCTTCAAGGTGATGTGATCGCCGTCTTTATCCGTGCCAATATTTGCCCTCTATTTTTGTTCAAACTATCCAAAGCCCCGTAGACAAACCACAGCCCATCTGATATACTCTTATTCACCTCATTTATGTGATTCATCAGAGGAATACCCCTTCAATGCCGCAGATTGATCTAGACTCCGAACTGCTGGAATACATCGTCCGAGAGAGTTTCCAGCCGGGAGCACGTCTGCCAACCATCAATGAACTCCAAGACGAACAGCACCTCGGAATTGGGATCAGCAAAGTGCGTGAGCAGTTGGAAGTCGCGCGGGCGCTAGGTCTGGTCGAAGTTCGTTCCAAGACGGGGATGCGGATGAAAGCTTACAGCTTCACGCCCGCCGTCCGCCTGAGCCTGTTCTTCGCCCTCGCTCAAGATCAGCACAACTTCGAACTCTTCAACCAAGTCCGGCAGCAGATTGAAATCGGCTTCTGGCACGACGCGTGCCGCACGCTCACCGACGAAGACAAGGCATTGATGCGCCGGTGTGTCGAAAGCGCCGCCGCCAAGCTTAACGGGCAGCCGATTCGCATCCCCAACGAAGAACACCGCACGTTCCATCTGACCATCTACCGGCGGCTGGGCAATCCCTTCGTGATGGGCGTGCTCGAAGCCTACTGGGACGCTTACGACGCGGTCGAACTCAACCGCTACGCCGATTACAGTTACTTGCAGCAGGTCTGGGATTTTCACGCACGCATCTTGCGTGCGATTGAGGAAGGCGATTTCGACAAAGCAAAAACACTTCTTGTACAACATCTTGATTTAATTCACTACCAACCGCGCATGCAAGACCTGCACCGGACGCATGAACCGGGGGTCAACGGCGCAACCACAGATTCGTCTACGGAGACTTAGGCAGGAGTCACACAAACCACATGGCAATAGATTTGCAAGCGAACGTGCAGCCCACCCAGCAGCGCGCCGTCATCAACGACTTCGCGCTGACGGTGGCGACCAAGAATGGATCGGGCAGCCAAACCTCAAACGTCGTCATCATCCGCTCCCTGTTCCGCATGGGGATTCCGGTCAGCGGGAAGAACCTGTTCCCCTCGAATATCAAGGGGCTGCCGACGTGGTACACCATCCGCGCCAGCAAGGATGGGTATATCGCCCGCCGCGCGACGACGGAAGTCGCCATCGCGTTTAATCAGGACACGGCGGCGGAAGACATCGCCAATCTACCCTCCGGCGGCGTGGTGATCCTCCCTAAAGATTGGAAATGGGGCAAGACGCGCGAAGACGCCATCAAGGGTGCTGTCTGTCATGTCCGCATCCGTCGTCACTTACATCTGCCCACACCTCGGCGCGACGAATTCTCGCCGCGACTGTGGCTGATGGATCGTAGCGCAAGCGATAGGCCGGGCCTACCATGGCAGGATAAGCATGGGCTCCGGGGGAGATGATGGCACGGCCGGTTTTGGAAGACATCTATCAATTTTTGGAAGGGGCTTACTGCGGCAT
>JACSRG010000789.1 GCA_014879865.1 Anaerolinea sp. | reverse complement strand
GGCGCGAGCCTGTGGCTGGTGGACGGCCTCGACCCCGCTGTGGAAGAAGGCGCGCTCACATGGCTGCTGTGGCTGAACAACATCGTCAACCGGGCGATTCTGCCGCAGCCGAAGTTCCTCAGCCCGTCCGAGTTCCGCGCGCTGGAAGCAACCGCCGAGACGCTGATCGCCGGGGAAGTCGCCGAGCGTGTGCCGCCGCACGAGATCGTCTTGCGGACGGATAACTACCTCGCGTCGTTCAACTCTTCGCGCCTGCGCCTTGCGAAACTGGCGGCGGTAGGTTTGCAGTTGTTCCCGTTGATCTGGCTGCGCCCGCCCGTGAACTACCTGCATCCGAAGGCGCGGCAGGACTTTATCAACGCGCGCTTCAAAGAGGAAATTATCACGCCGAACCGGATGTACCGCGCGCTGGATGCCGTCGTGCATACGGTCAACGTGCTGATCGCCGGGTTTCAGGGACGCTCCGCGCAGGAGATCGGCGGCGCGTTGAGCTTCACGGGGTTGGTCGAGGCGATGCTGCGCTTCAACATGCAGTTGACCTACCTCGGCTACTACAGCAACCCGGCAGCGTGGGCGAAGGACGCCGAGGGTAACGGTTTGGGCTACGTGCCGTTTTCCGAGCGCCCGAAGGATTTCCCGGTGATCCCGCGCCGCCTGCATCCGCCGCTGGCGGTGACGACGCCCGACATCCTCGAAGGGGAGCGCATCGAGCGCATCACCGACGCCGACGTAGTCATCATCGGCTCAGGCGCGGCGGGGTCGATCCTCGCGGAGCAAATGCTCAAGCAGGGGCGGCGCGTGCTGCTGCTCGAAAAAGGGCGCTACATCCACCCGGACGACTTCACAGAAGATGAAGTGTCGATGATCAGCCAACTGTACGGCGATGGCGCGCTGCAAATCTCGCAGGCGCTGCGCTTCACCGTGCTGCAAGGGAGCTGCGTCGGCGGGACGACAGTTGTCAATAACGCCGTATGCTTCGATACGCCGGATCGCGTGCTGGAGACGTGGAACGGGTCAGGGCAGGTGATCGACGTGGCGCGCTTCCGCGAGTCACAGCGGCAGGTGCGCGAACGGCTGCACATCCGCCCGATCAGCGCCGGGACACGCCAACCGCTCGACGGCGGCGTGCTGAATCACGGCGACAGCATGGTCGAGCGCGGGATCAAGCGTCATTTCCACGATGGCGGTTACACCTATGATGTAGTCAGCGCCAATATCGTAGACTGCCTCGGCTGCGGCTACTGCAACATCGGCTGCAAGTACGGGCGCAAACTGTCGATGCTCGACGAGGTGCTGCCGAGCGCGCAGAAGCAGTACGGCGCGGAGAATTTCGTGATCCTTTCCGAGGCGGAAGCGACGCGCTTAGTCGAGAGCAATGGCACGATCACGCAGATCGAAGTGCGGGTCGGCGCGGGTCGGCGCAAGCTGGTCATCGACCGCCCGAAAACGGTGATCGTCAGCGCGGGGACGGTCGCCTCAAGCTGGCTGCTGATGCAGAGTCACATCGGGGCGCGGCATAAGCTCCCGGTCGGGCGCGGGCTCTCATTCAACATGGGGAGTCCGCTGCACGCGCTGTTCGATCAGCCGGTCAACGCTTACGACGGCGTGCAGATCGCGCATTACCTCGCGGTGGACGCGCATCCCGGCTTCGTCTACGAGACGTGGTATAACCCGCCCGTCGCGCAGGCACTCGCCATGCCCGGTTGGTTGGAGACGCATTTCCAGAACATGCAGAACTATGACCGGATGGTGGCGGTCGGCGTGCTGGTCGGGACGGAGTCGAACGCGCGCATCACGCGGGCGCTGGTGACGGGCGGACCGGACATCGTCTTCCAGCCGACGGCGGGTGATCTCAACAAGCTGATCGACGCGCTGGTGCTGCTCGGCGATGTGCTGTTCGCGGGCGGCGCGCAGGAAATCTACGCCTCGACGCGGCGCTATGCGGCGTACCGGAATGGCGCGGCGGTGCTGTCGGCGCAGAGCGAAGTAGATCGCCTGCGCGAACTGGTCAAGCGCGATGAGGACATTCTGCTCGGCACGGGGCATCCACAGGGCGGCAATGCATTGGGTCTAAGTCCAAAGACCAGCGTGGTTGGCGCAGATTTCAAGGTGCATGGGTACAATAATCTCTACGTGTGTGACGCGAGCGTGTTCCCCACTTCCACGACGGTCAACCCGCAGTTGACGGTGATGGGGTTAGCGCACTATGCCGCACAGGTCATTGATTAGGGTATACCCATAGGCGAAAGACACCATGAAGGTCATTCAGGTCGGGATCGGCAACATGGGCGGCGCGTGGCTGCAAGCCGTCCTTCCATCGACAGAAGTTCAATATGCTGGCTTTGTTGAAATCAACGACGAGATCGCGGCGGCACAAGCCGAGAAATACGACTTGGATCGCAGTCTGATCTTCAAGACGCTGGAAGAAGCATTAGCCAGCGTCCACGCCGACGCGGTGATCGACGTGACGCCGCCGCGCTTCCATCTGCCCATCGCGCTGGCGGCGATGGACGCGGGGCTGCACGTCATGACCGAAAAGCCGCTGGCGGAATCGCTCGAAGCGGCGGCGGCGATTGCGCGCAAGTCACAGGAAACCGGGCTGGTGCATATGGTCGCGCAGAACCGGCGCTATTCGGCGGCGGTGCAGACGGTCAAGCGGCTGCTGCATACCGGCGAATTCGGGCGCTTGGCGTCGGTGACCGGGACGCATTTCCGACTGCTCAATCTGGTCAACAACTTCCGCACGACGATGGCGTACCCGCTGGTCGTGGACATGTCGATCCATCATTTCGACATGCTGCGCTGCCTGCTCAACAGCGATCCGCTGACGATCTTCGGGCGCACATGGAATCCCCCGTGGAGTTCGTTCGTGCATGATGCGTCGGCGTCCGTGTTGATCGAGTTCCAGAACCGCGTGGTCGTGTCGTATAACGCTTCGTGGGCATCGACCGGGGCGGAAACGTCGTTCGACGGCGATTGGCGCTTCGAGTGCGAACACGGCGTGATCGTCATGAAGGACACGAAGGTCTACGTCGGCGCGTTGGGCGACCGGCGCACGGAAGAAACCGACGACATGATCCTCACGCCGTACCCGCTCGATGACATGCCGCTGCACAACCAGACCTACCTGCTGCACGAGTTCTACGAAGCGGTGACGCTCGGCAGGCAGCCCGCTACGACCGGCGCGGATAACCTCAAGTCGCTGGCGATGGTCTTCGACACGATCAAGTCGTTCGAGACGGGGCAGGTCGTCGTGTGCGGGGTGATGGGGTAGGCTCTTCATTTACCCCTTAGACAGCAGTTTAAGTCGCCGCTGGTTGACCCCACCCCGAATGCCAAGCTCCGCTTGGACGGGAGGGGCGCAAGCAGACTCGTGTTTGCGCCTTCCCCCGAATTCGGGGGAAGGTTGGGA
>JACSRG010000558.1 GCA_014879865.1 Anaerolinea sp. | reverse complement strand
CGGCTGTGGAATCTTGAACGCGAGCGTGCCGAACTCTATCGTGAGCGGTATCAAGCGCTGCTGCTGACTTACGACACGCCGAGTACCGCTAAAACGCCTAACGGCAACGGTACAAAGTAGGCGCGCCGATGCGTGTCGTCGCAACCGCCGGGCACGTCGATCATGGCAAATCGACGCTGGTCAAGTGCTTGACCGGAATCGACCCGGATCGCCTCGCGGAAGAAAAAGCCCGCGCCATGACCATTGACCTCGGTTTCGCTTGGCTGCGACTGCCGAACGGAGAGATGCTCGGCATCGTCGATGTGCCGGGACATCGCGATTTCATCGCCAATATGTTAGCGGGCATGGGCGGTATCGACGCCGCCCTGCTCGTGATCGCGGCAGACGAAGGCGTCATGCCGCAGACTGCCGAACATCTCGCCATCCTTGACTTGCTCGGCATCGAGCGCAGCTTGATCATCCTCAGCAAAACCGACCTGATCGCTGATCAGCAGTGGCTCGACTTGGTCGTGACCGACATCCGCCATGCGGTCGCGCGCACTACCCTCGCGGACGCCGAGATTATTCCCGTCTCCGCCCTGACCGGAAACGGCATACCGCATCTCGTAGAGCGGCTGAAGACGCTGCTCGATCTCGCCCCACCCCATTCAGCGGCACAGCGTCCGCGCCTTTCCATAGACCGCGTTTTCACGATGAGCGGCTTCGGAACAGTCGTGACGGGAACGCTGCAAGACGGCGAACTCCATGTCGGCGATGAGGTCGAAATTCAGCCCTCTGCTCTGCGCGGGCGCGTTCGCGGCTTGCAGAGCTATAAGAAAACTGTCTCGACCGCTCTTCCCGGAAGCAGGGTTGCCGTCAATCTCGCGGGCGTCGATCAGCATGCCCTCAAACGTGGCGACATGCTCGCCTATCCCGGTCAGATTCACGCCACCGACCTGCTCGATTTGCGCTTTCGTCACTTGCCCGGTGCTAGCCGTCCACTCAAGCACGGCGCACACGTCAAGCTCTACGTCGGTGCAGCCGAAGTTCTGGCGCGTGTGCGCTTACTCGATGCAGACGAGCTTGCACCCGGTCAATCGGGATGGATACAACTGCAACTTGAGGAGAGGATCGCCGTCGCCGTGTATGATCGGTGTATTCTCCGCACGCCCTCGCCGCCCGAAACCATTGGCGGTGGCATTGTCGTAAATACGCAACCATTCCGGCGCTGGCGGCGCTTCCAATCGGAAGTCATCGAGAGTTTGGAGACGAGACTCAGCGGCACACCTGCGCAGCGAATCGCTCAAGCCGCCTTCGACCCCGTCGCCCCGGAGACATTGACCCGACTGCTCGGTGTCGGTCAAGCAGAATTGGACGATGCGATTGCGCAAGGTCTCGTGGTTCGTCTGTCTGATGGACTGCTGATTGCGGTGGAGCGTTGGGCGGAGATGACCCGCACGCTGGTCGATACCGTGCGAACCTTCCACGCGTCGAATCCGTTGCGCTTAGGTATACCGCGTGAGGAGCTCCGCAACCGTCTTGCGCTCCCCCCTGCTCTACTCTCTTTGTACTTGGAGCATCTGCCGGAACTTGTGTCAGAAAAAGGCATCGTACGCGCGCAGGATCATGCGATCCGCCTTGACTATGCGCAACAAGAACTGGTTCGCGTGTTCTTCGGGCAGATGGACACGCCGACGCCACCTACCGTCACGGACGCACGGCAAATGATCGGCGCGGACTTGCTCTATGCGCTGATCGAACTAGGTGAACTCGTCCAGATTCAGCCGGATGTCATCTTGCTGCCTACCGCTTACCAGCGCATGGTCACGACTGTGCTGAACCTGATTGATACGCACGGCTCGACCACCGTCGGCGATGTGCGCGATGCCTGCCAAACGTCACGCAAGTATGCGCTCGCGCTGCTGGAACACCTTGACGCCCTTGGCAAGACGCGGCGTCAAGGGGATACGCGCGTGCGAGGGCGCGGCTAGAGGCTAAATTCGGCAGGCAGTTCGCCGACATTGATACGCGTGATCACCGCTCCGAGACCCGTCAGCTTGTCCTCGATCCGCTCATACCCTTTGTCGATCTGCTGGATGTTGGCAATTCGCGTTTCGCCTTTCGCGCCAAGTGCCGCCAGCAGCATCGCCATCCCGGCGCGAATGTCCGGGCTGGAGATATAGGGCACACCGTTCAATGCAGTCGGTCCCTGTACCAGAACACGATGAGGATCGCAGAGCGTGATGCGCGCCCCCATCCGCATGAGTTTGTCGGTGAAGAAGAAACGGCTCTCGTACATCCAGTCGTGAAAGAGGACAGCCCCCGCGCTTTGGGTGGCGACAACCAGTGCAATGCTCATCAAATCGGGCGGAAACGCGGGCCACGGCTGCGCCTTGATGATCGGAATTCGGTTGCCGAGGTCAGGGATCACGGTCAGCGATTGCGCCGACGGCACGAAAATGTCTTCGCCGCGTATTTCCCACTTCACACCAAGCCGCTCGAACACGAGCCCGACCATGTCGAGGTACTGGGGATCAGCCCGCTTGATCGTGATCTCCCCGCCGGTCACGACCGCCGCGCCGATGTAGCTGCCCACCTCGATGTAGTCCGCCCCGATCCGCGCTTCACCACCGCCAAGTTTCTCGACGCCTTGAATCGTCAGACGATTTGACCCAATGCCGTCGATGTGCGCGCCCAACCCGACCAGCATGTTACATAGGTCTTGCACATGCGGTTCACTGGCGGCATTGCGGATGATCGTCGTGCCCTTCGCCAGCACCGATGCCATAATCGCGTTCTCGGTGGCAGTGACACTGGCTTCGTTCAACAGAATGTCCGCGCCGATCAGTTTATCGACACTCATGTTGAAGGCGCGACCATCGTAGTCAACCTGTGCCCCCAGCTTGCGCAGCGCCAGCACATGCATATCGAGCCGCCGCTCCCCAATCGCATCACCGCCGGGCAGCGGCAAACTAACCCGTCCGCAGCGCGCCAGCATGGGCGCAGCAAGAACGATGCTTGCCCGCAGTCGTCCCGCCAGCACGGGATCGATAGCCGTCGTCGTCACCGTGCGCGCATGGACACGCAGATCGCTGCTGCCGACCCACTCGATCTCAACGCCGAGCTTGTGCATAATCTCGATCAACGTGCGCACGTCGCCGATGTTGGGCATATTGCGCAAAATGATGGGCTGATCCGTCAGCAAACATGCGGGCAGCATTTTGAGCGCGGCATTCTTGTTGCCGCTGACAGTCACCTCGCCGGTGAGCGCGTGCCCACCCTCGATCACAAACTGCTGCATAGTTCGCCCTACCCTATCTGCATCTCTACCGGGTCGCCAATCGAAACTTCCAATCGTGCCGCAGCGTTGCCTTGATTCACCGCGATCTCAAGGTAGCCGTTGCTTTCG
The DNA here is from genome assembly GCA_014879865.1 of Anaerolinea sp. Lineage (GTDB taxonomy): Bacteria > Chloroflexota > Anaerolineae > Aggregatilineales > Phototrophicaceae > Flexifilum. Next base: position 13,987 of record JACSRG010000558.1, on the reverse strand, counting down.
ACCAGCGCCAGCAGTTCGCCGCGCGGCACTTCGGCAAACGTACTCTGGATGCCTGTCAACGTTGTGCTGCCGATTTGAATGGTCGTCCCCGAGGTTGGGACCGGCAGTGAAGCATACTCGCCGAACCGCTTGTTCAAAGTTAATCGTTCGGGAGCAACCCAGCGCAAATACCCGATGCTCGTCATGATGTTGCCAAAGTGATCGACATGAATGACTTCGCCGGTGATCTTTTTCGCATTGACGGTTAGGGCAGGTTCCGGGAGTGTCACCGGGTTCAACAGCGGTGTTCCCATCGCCCGCAGCGCTACCCCCTTTGCCAGATGAGCCGCCGCTGGCGCGAAGATGTCGCGTCCATGAAATGTGCTGCTAACCGCTGCCATCTGGTACGTCGGGTTGTTCAGCTCAACCGCAAACGCATCACGAATCTCGTACAGGACGTAGCTCAACACCCCGTTGTCCGGCGCGACGAACGTATATCTGCCTGCCTGCACCGCGACCGGTTTGCGACTGCTGCCAACACCCGGATCGACGACGGTCAGGAACAGCGTTCCCTCAGGAAAGTAGCGGTAGCTGTTTAACAGGGCAAACGCGCCCTCACGGACGTTCTGGGGCTGAATATCATGGCTGATGTCGATGAGCCGCGCGTTGGGATAGATGGACAAGATCACCCCTTTCATCACCCCGACGTAGATGTCGGTGCTCCCGAAGTCGGTGATCAGCGCGATCACAGTTTCTATGGTCGTCTGCCTTTCAGCACAGGTTCATCACAGGCGCTATTGTATCTGTTCCCGCCGCATTGACAACCATCGCATCCGCCGATATACTGCGAGCATTCAGAGGTGAGCTATGCTTTGTCTTGACCACAACCATCATCATCCGCATACAATGGTTCAACTGGTGTTGGTCTAGCGCATTGCGCCGTCACGTTTTTTCGATTAGCTGATTCGACCCGCACCAAGTGCGGGTTTTTTGTTTACATCGGGGGAGTATGTTAGCTGTCATTGACTACGGCGCAGGCAATCTACGGAGTGTCGTTCACGCCCTGACCTATCTCGGCATCGAGAATATGTGCATCGTCCGTTCCGCCGACCAGATGCGCGGAGCAGACAAGATCATTCTGCCGGGCGTGGGCGCGTTCGGTGCGGGGATGCAAAAGCTCCACGAACAGGGGTTGGTACAGCCAATCCGCAGCGCGGTGTGGGCGGGTGTGCCGTTCCTCGGCATTTGTCTGGGAATGCAGTTTCTTTTCGAGACCAGCGACGAAATGGGTACCCATGAAGGCTTGGGTCTGCTGCCGGGGCATGTCACGCGTTTTGCCGACCGCCCGGACGTGAAAATCCCGCACATGGGCTGGAACACGGTGACGCCCGCGCGCCCGTCGCCCATCCTCGACGGTATCAAGGCGGGGAGTTACGCCTACTTTGTTCACAGCTACTACTGCGTCCCGGCAAATGCGAGCGATGTGCTGCTGACCACCGACTACGGCATTCCGTTCACGGCGGGGGTCGCCCACGATCACATCTTCGGCGTGCAGTTTCACCCGGAAAAGAGCCAGCGTACCGGGCTGCAAATCCTGTCCAATTTCTTGGAGTACACCCCATGATTGTTTACCCCGCGATTGATTTACGCGGCGGCAAAGTCGTTCGTCTACGCGAAGGCGATCCCAACCGCCAAACCGTGTTCAGCGATGATCCCGTTGCGACAGCGCTCGGCTGGATTGCTGATGGCGCACAGTGGATTCATATGGTGAATCTGGACGGCGCGTTTGCCCAAGCCAACGACAACAGCCAGATACTCGCACAGGTCACCGCGAGGAACGTCAAAGTGCAGTTCGGCGGCGGCATCCGCACAATGGACGATCTCAGCCGTGTGTTTGCAAGCGGCGCGAGTCGTGCCGTGCTGGGGACAGTGGCGATTCAGAAACCGGAACTCGTCGCCGAAGCCGTCGCGCGTTGGGGCGCGGACGCGATTTGCGTCGCCCTAGACGCGAAGGATGGCAAGATCGCCGTGCATGGCTGGCAGGAAACCGTCGAGCTGACTCCGATTGGGCTTGGCAAGGAGATGGCGTCCATCGGCGTGAAACATGCCCTGTATACTGATGTCAGCCGTGACGGAGGGCTGACCGGAGTCAACGTTGCCGATACCGTGAATCTTGCCCACGAGACGCGCCTACAGGTGATTGCGTCTGGCGGCGTCAGCAGCTTGGACGATTTACGCGCGCTGGCAGCGACCGAAGCGGTCGCGGGCGCGGTGATCGGCATGGCGCTCTACGAAAAACGATTCACGCTGCAAGCGGCGCTTGCCGCAGCCGAAGGAACGTAATATGCTCGCCAAACGCATCATTCCCTGCTTGGATGTACTCAATGGGCGCGTCGTCAAAGGGGTCAATTTCGTCGATTTGCGCGACGCGGGCGATCCGGTTGAGCAGGCGGCGATCTATGACCGTGAAGGCGCGGACGAACTGGTCTTTCTTGACATCACCGCCTCACACGAAGAACGCGCCACAACGCTCGACATGGTGCGCCATGTCGCCGACAGCATCTTTATCCCCTTTTGTGTCGGCGGAGGCATCCGCACAATTGACGACATCCGCGCCACGCTGCTTGCCGGTGCCGACAAAGTCTCGATCAACAGTGCCGCGATCCGCGACCCCGATCTCATCAACAAAGGCGCATGGGCGTTCGGCAGTCAGTGCATCGTCGTGGCTATCGATCCCAAGTGGCTTGATGGGCGCTGGGAGGTTTTCATCAACGGCGGACGCATCCCGACCGGTAAATCCGCGCTGGACTGGGCGCACGAAGTACAGGAACGCGGCGCGGGTGAAATCTTGCTCACCAGCATGGATCGCGATGGGACAAAGGCTGGCTATAACCTCGAACTGACACAGGCAGTTGCTGCTGCCGTCTCGATCCCGGTGATTGCTTCCGGTGGCGCAGGCAGCATGGAACACTTCCGCGACGCGCTGACGATGGGGAAGGCAGATGCAGCACTCGCGGCGACCCTGTTTCACTACAACGAGATTCGCATCGGCGATCTGAAGCAGTATCTTGCCGATGAGGGCGTGCCGGTTCGTCTGACGGGATGGGAACGGCTGTGATCAAATGGGATAATCAGGGGTTGATCCCTGCCGTCGTACAGGACGCCGAAACCCGCCAAGTCTTGATGGTCGCCTACATGAACGCCGAATCGCTTCAGAAAACGCGTGAAATCGGTGAAGCGGTCTTCTGGAGTCGGAGTCGCGGCGAGTTATGGCACAAAGGCGCGACCTCCGGCAATGTGCAGAAGGTTCGCGCCATCTTGATCGACTGTGACGCCGATACCCTGCTCATTCTAGTCGATCCGGCGGGACCCGCCTGCCACACCGGCGAGACATCGTGCTTTTTTCGCAAGCTAGAGGATGTAATCAATGCAGTTGAATGAACTTGAGGCGATCATTCGTGATCGCCAGCAGAATCCGAAACCGGACAGCTACACGAACAAACTTTTTGACAAAGGGATCAGCCGGATCGCGCAGAAAGTTGGCGAAGAAGCGACCGAAGTCATTGTCGCGGCATTGAGCCAAGAGCGCGCAGAACAGATCGCTGAACTCAGCGACCTGTTCTACCATACGCTCGTCTTAATGGTCGAACGAGGTATTTCGCTCGAGGAGGTCTATGCTGAACTCGAACAGCGTCACAAACGGTGACGTGCTAGTTATGAGCTAGGTGTCGGCGGAATTTCTTCGACTACTGGCAGTTCGGTGTCCGCCGGACTTAGTTCCGACACGCGCGACCATGCCCACGCCAGCGATCCATCAGGAAGGGTGATTTGATACCATAGTGTCCGCCCTTCCCCGTAGCGACCGACTGCCGGGAAGGAGTCGTTGACGGTTGCGCGAGCGGCGACTGCATAGGCGGTGCCGGGTCCCGAGCGCAGTGACGTATCGATCTGAGTGATCGTGACGACCGCGCCCTCTGTTGTTGCTGCGCCGCCCTCGCTCACAGCCTCTTCAGATACTTCCTCTGTCGCTTCTTCCGTTGGCACGTCGGTTGGCACGTTCGTCGCTTCAACAGTTGGCGGTACGTCGGTCGGGGCAGTCGTGGCAGTTGGACTTGTATTCCCGCCGCACGCGCTTAAGATCAACGCCAGCAGTAGGGCAAGTACGAGCAGCTTTCGAGTGGTCAACATGTTATCCTCCAATACGTTATATGTACTTCGTCCTCGCGTAATATAACATATACGCACTGAAACAAGGGGAATCACGTTGCAAAAGGTTGTTGAAGAAGTCACCCTCTATGTTCGCTACGCGGAAACCGATGCAATGGGCATCGTCCACCACGCCAGTTACATCGTCTATTTTGAAGAAGGACGCAGCAACTACGCCCGCAAACGGGGCAGCGACTACGCGAGTTTCGAGCAGCGGGGGTATTACTTAGCCGTCTCCGAAGTCAACGCGCGGTATGTCAAGCCCGCGCGGTATGGCGATCAGGTCACTGTGCGCTGCTGGATCGACGAGATGAAAAGCCGTTCGCTGACCTTTGGCTACGAAATTGTTTTGACCGCGACGGGAGAAACCATCGTGACCGGGCAGAGCAAGCACATCTGCATCACGCACGATGGGCGTGTTAGCACAATACCTGACGAATGGCGTCAGTGGGGGTGACAGGGTAGTTTGACGCGTGTAGGTGCTCTGGATATAATCTAATCAAAAGTAGATTAATTTCACGGAGAAACCAATGGTGAATTATGCAGAACGTCCGTGGTTGAAACGGTACGATCCGGGCGTAGCACATACTCTTGAACCGTATCCCGATGTTCCTCTCCAATACTATCTTAAGCAAAGCGCCATCAAGAACCCAAAGAACACCGCGTTAGTCACCAGTGCGCACCTCCCCATTTTTGGACGGGTTGCGAGCGAGATAAGCTACGAGCAGCTCGATCAAGCCACCGACGCGTTAGCCGCGGCATTAATCGACAGCGGCTTGAAGAAGGGCGACCGCGTCGCGCTCGTGATGCCCAATACGGCAGCATTCGTGATCAGCTATTTCGGCATTTTGAAAGCGGGCGGCGTCGTTTCGGCGACGAATCCGACGTATCCCCCGGAGAAGATGCAGGCGCAGATCAATGACTGCGGCGCGGAATTCGTCATCACGCTGACGTTGTTCTACAAGATGATCAAAGGCATTCAAGCACGCACGAAGGTCAAGACGATCATCGTGACCAATGTCAAGGAGTTTCTGCCGCCGATGGCGCGCATCCTCTTCTCGATTGCCCGCGAGAAGAAAGATGGGCACTACCTCGAAGCGCTGGAAACAGGTGATGTCTGGTTGCAAGCCTTGTTGACCAAGTATGCCGGACGAAAACCGAATGTCACCGTCACCGGGACTGACCTCGCCATCTTCCAATATACAGGTGGGACGACGGGCATCCCCAAAGCGGCAATGTCCACGCATAAAGCGCTCGTCGCCAACACGCTCCAATGCCGTACCTTCCTCATGGGTGGGGCAAGCGACGAAGCTGGCGCTAGGGAGGTGTTTCTCGGCGCAATTCCATTCTTCCACGTCTACGGCTTAGTGACAGTCGTCAGCTTTGCCATGATCTTCGGGGCGCGCATCATCCTCGTGCCGAACGCGCGGGATATTGGCGATGTGCTGGACACAATTGATAAATTCAAGCCGACCATCTTCATGGGCGTTCCGGCGCTCTATAATGCCATCAACAACCACGAAGCCGTCAAGTCTGGGAAAGTCAGCTTGCGCAGCATCCGCGTTTGTATGAGTGGTTCTGCGCCGCTGCCCCCCGCCACGAAACGTGAATTTGAGGCGCTCAGCGGTGGCAAACTCCTCGAAGGCTTCGGCATGAGTGAAGCGCCCACCGCTACCCATGCCAATCCGCTCAACGGCGAAAACCGCACCGGCTCGATTGGTCTGCCCTTCCCCGATATGGATATGCGCATCGTCAGCCTTGACGACGGTGTGACCGATCTGTCGGTGGGCGAGGTCGGCGAACTTGTCATGACCGGACCCCAGTTGATGCTCGGCTATCATGGAATGCCGACCGAGACCGCCAACACGCTCCGCCAGAAGGATGGCAAGACGTGGTTGTATACCGGCGACATCGCCCGCATGGACGACGACGGCTACTTCTACATCGTTGATCGCAAGAAGGACATGGCGCTCATCGGCGGGTTCAATGTGTACCCGAACAGCGTCGAAAAAGTGCTTGCGGATCATCCGGCTGTCTTGGAAGTCGGCGTTGCTGCCGTGCCGCATCCCGAAAAAGAAGGGCAAGAAGCGCTCAAAGCATGGGTGGTCGTGCGTCCCGATCATACTGTGACCGCCGACGAGCTGATCGACCATGCCTGCAAGTACCTCGCACAGTATGAGGTTCCGCGCCGTTACTCCTTTGTGGATGCGCTCCCGAAAACGACGGTTGGCAAGACGCTCCGCCGTGAACTGATCCAGATGGAGATGGCGGAACGCGAAAAGCTTAACGCTTAAGGAGTTCCTTCGCGGGCTTGCTCGTCGCGCCGGAGATAATATCCCCGGTAAAAGGCGCGAGCAGGTCCGCGATTCATGTACCACAACATGTAGAGCGCGATCAACGCGCCGATCACGAGTCGACCGAATGCCAATGACCGCCCCACTTCCATCCCCGAGTCGAACCCCGCGCGAATATCCGGTATCGCCGACATCGCCGTGTAAGCGTTGATCGTCGTCCAGATGAGCAGCAGCAGCACGGCGGCGATCATGGCACCGCGTATCCAGCGGGGTCGTCCCCGCCATGCGAGCGCGGCGATCACCAAGAAACCGAGGCTTGTGGCAAGCTGTGCGCCGACCCCAAGGGTTGTGATACCGAGAAGTTCCCCTCCAGACGCTATGGGCGCTGCCGTATCGCCCTGAGGTGTGACGGGTATCTCAATCGAATTCACGCGGTATTGAATCAGGACTGATGTCGCGATTTCGAGGAGCGGCAGCAGCGCGAACCACATTACGCCAGCGAGAATAGCGAAGGACAACCCCACTGTGCGGGGAGGTTTCATAGACGATAGACTCCTTGGATATAATATGTACAGCATCAATGTAAGTGCTGGTACAATAGTTTATTGCGTCACTCAATAAGGTCTTGGTTGATGAAAATTAGCACAATGCTTATGTTATATGATAGAATACAGGTGTCACGATATTTCTCTTACAAGGAGTTATAACTCCAATGAAGCTTCATCGCATACTTGAAGAGACATTTAGCGTATTTCAGGAACAAGCGGAAAACGCAAAGATAATTTTGCTGCATCCACGCAGTCGCTACCGCTCCCTACTGATCGCCCGTCTGATTAACTCCTCTGAGTTCACTGCATTTTATTATGCGTTGGGTCCGGATGACATCAATCTTCAGTCATTCCTTTCGGGGATTATGCACGATCTCGCGAATCAGCACCCGACATTTGGACGCCATCTAAATATGCTGCCGCCAGAAGCAGAAGCGGATCAAGCAACCCTGCTTGACGCGTTTGCCAGTGATATTAGCGAATTGAGTTCTCAGCCGTTCTTTTTGATTCTGGACGAATATGATCGGAGTGATGTTGCCGACGACGTGCAGATGTTCATCGAGAAGCTCGTCGGGCGCTTGCCACAGCACTGCCGTTTGATTGTCAACAGCCGCACCCTCCCCCGCCTGCCTTGGGTCTCCATGATCGCACGTGGTGACGCGGTGCTCCTTGAGGACGATGCGGTGATCCGGCGAGAATTCTACGATCTTCAGGGCAAAGGCTCGAAGATGCTCGAAGTCTATGCGCTGGGTCCCGGTTTTGTCTTGCTCAACGATCAGCCTATCGACACATGGGAAGGTCATTTGCCGCGGCTGTTGTTCTTCTTCGCTCTGGATCGCCCGGTCATTACTCGCTCCGAGATTTGCCAAGCGTTTTGGCCCGAACTCGACATCGATCAGGCGGTGAACGTTTTCCATGTGACCAAGCGCCGTTTGCACAAAGCGCTGGATATGGATGTACTCGTCCACGACGAAGGTTATTATCGCGTAAATCCTGAACTTGACGTGTATTACGACGTGATGCAGTTTGTGGCGCACATGATGGACGCTCGTAATGTCACCAGTCAAACACACATCGCGTCGTGGCAGCGTGCCATCGACCTGTATCGCGGACCTTTCCTGCAGGGGCACACGGACAGTTGGATTCAGGATCGGCGCGCCGACTTCCGGGCAGGCTATCTCGAAGCGTTAATGCATATGGCGAAACACCGCCTAGCCGAAAACCGTCCCGAACATGCGCTGGGGCTGTTTCAACGGGCGCTCGTCGAAGACAATCATCGGGAAGATTTGCACCGTGAGGTCATGGGTCTATTCGCCCAACTCGGACGCCGCAGCGAAGCCGCCGCGCATTATCAGAAACTATGTGACGATTTCAGCAAAGTTGGCTTGCTTCCCACCGAGGAGACGCACAGGGCTTACGAAGCCATCATGAAGGGCTAACGCAGTCGTTCCCTCATCGGTAGGTCAAGCCGGCACGTTGAGGGGACAAGTTTATCTTCGCAAGTCATCCCCAACAAACCTCAGCGAATATTTGCTTTAGGCGTGATAAGCTGCGCCTTCCTTCATTTTTGACACAGAAGCATTGAGGAAATTTACGAAACAGCTTCTGATGCCGTAACAATTGTTCCGCTACAATTGAGAATAGAAGTGGTGTTATCCATAGGGGACGGCATCGACGAGGGTTACTACAATGGATCGTGAACCGCAGCAGCCTCAACGAACACGCCATATTCTCATCGTAGACCTTGACTCCTCACTTGAGAGCAGAGTCCGAAAGCTTCTTAACCAGACGCAGTTTGTTTATCACACAGTCACATCTTCCACTGAGCTTGAGCTGCTGCTTCAGGAGCGTCTGTGGGACTTGATCGTCTGCAATCACACGCTTGCCCCGTTGAAAACGACCGAGACGGTTCGCCTGACGCTGCACCGTCAACCCCAGACTCCGGTGATCGTCGTCGGCGAACAGATTACCCCACGAGAAGCGTTTGAGCTTGGACGGTTAGGGGTACAAGAACTCATCGAAACGTCCGACACACAGCGGTTGCTCACGTGTGTTCAACAAGCGTTACATCCCACTGCCCCAAGCGCCGAGGACAACGCGACGGAGGCGACAGCAAGTTCGCCCGCGCAGCAGCTTAGGCTGATTCTGGACTCGATGCAAGACGCGATCATGTCGATTTCGCTGCCTGATCACCGCCTGATCTTTGTGAGCTCGTCATACGAGCGGGTGTTCGGTTACCCGGTGGAAAACTTCCTACAGGATCGTAATTTCTACAAGCAGGTTGTGCATCCAGAGGAGTTGGAACTGGCGACCGCTGCCCTAAAAGCGGTTTGGCGCGACGGTTTTATTGAAACGGATCACCGTGTGATCTGGCGCAACGGCGAGGTGCATTGGCTGCATCGTCGTACATGGATCAACTATGATGCACAGGGAAACCCGATCCAATTGATTGATATGGCGCGCGACATCACAGCGCGCAAGCAGGCGCAGAGAGCACTGGAAAGCGCTAATCGCAAGCAGCGCGCTATTCTCGAAAGTATGCCTGACCTGATGTTTCATGTCCGCGCAGACGGCACGATCCTAGATTATCATTTTCACTCGTCCATCTCGGACTTGGTACTGCCGCCGGAGGTGTTTCTCGGCAAAAACGTGAGCGACTTCATCAATTCCCCGCTTATACCATTCGGCGTTGTCCAACAAGCGGCGGACGCGATCCAGAGGGCAGCCATTCTCCAGCAACCGATCATCTTCGAGTACATGATGCCAGATCAGCGCTACTATGAGGCGCGGATGCTGCCGATTGAAGCTTCGGATGAACTCATCATCATGTCGCGCGACATCACCGAACGCAAACTACATGAGGCTGAACTACGCGAAAGCGAGGAGACGTACCGGCTGCTGTTTAGAAACAACCCGTTTCCGATGTGGGTGTATGACCGCGAAACACTGGCATTCCTTGAAGTGAACGAGGCGGCGGTGGAGAAATACGGCTATTCCCAAGAGGAATTCCTCTGCCTCACCCTACGGGACATCCGACCGGCAGCAGATCTTGCGCGCCTAGACGACGATCTAGGTCAGGTGCGTCCCGAGTTACAGCATTCGGGTCTTTGGCGACATCGCCTCAAGAGTGGGCAGGTGATCGACGTCGAGATTACTTCGCATACGCTCGATTATGCTGGTCGGCGGGGAGTGCTGGTGTTGGCGCAAGACATCAGCGCGCGTCAGCAGGCAGAACGCGAGCTAAGAGCAAGCGAAGAACGACTGCGCTTGTTTATCGAGCATGCGCCAGTCGCCATCGCCATGTTCGACCATGAAATGCGCTATCTTGCAGTCACCCATCGCTGGCTAGCGGATTATCACTTGAGCAATACAGACGTCGTCAGCCTGTCGCACTATCAGGTGTTCCCGGAAATTCCTGACCGCTGGCGGGCTGCCCATGAACGAGGTCTACACGGCGAAGTTCAATCTGTTGAGGAAGATGAATTCAAGCGACTGGATGGTTCAACTCAGTGGCTGCGCTGGGCGATTCATCCTTGGTATACAGCAGACGGAGCTATCGGCGGCATCATCATCTTCACCGAAGACATCACCGAACGCAAGCTGGTGAACGCCAAACTACGCGAAAGCCAAGAAAAGTATCGCAGTTTGCTGGAAAGCTCCGATTCAGTGATCGCCATGTTCGATGAGCATGGGACGGTGCTGTATGCAAATGAGGCTGCCGCCCTTCCCTATGCATTCACGGCGCAGCAGATGATCGGCAAAGCATATCACGAGCTGTTCCCGCCTGAGATCGCAGAGACGCAGTTGGCGAACATCCGCGCGGTGATCCGGAACGACTCCGGGTTGGTACGAGAGGCGCGCAGCGTTGTTGCCGGGGAAGAACACTGGTACCGTACGAGCATCCAACCGGTACGCGACTCGATGGGAGCGGTAAACGCTGCACTCATCAACGCAACTGACATCACAATGAGCAAAACCGCCGAAGCAGCACTGCGACGCAGCGCGGAAAGCTTACAGCAGCAAAAGTCATTCCTCGAGATTCTGCTCACCATCTCATCCCGGTTCATAACACTGCCAGCGGACAAGCTGGATACAGTTATTGGGACGACGCTCGAAGAAATCGGTACATTCTTGAACGCGGATCGTCTGTACATTTTCGAGTACGATTTTGAGCGCGGCATTGCCACCAACACCTTTGAATGGTGTGCCGACGGTATTCAACCCGAAATCATGAACCTGCAAGCGGTACCGGTTAGCGGAATGGAGGAATGGGTCGCCATCCTCCGGCGCGGTGATACCATCCAGATCGCCTGCGTGCAGGATCGTGATCCCGAAGATGCGATTCGCAAGCTTCTTGAGCCGCAGCGTATCCAGAGTCTGCTGGCAATCCCCATGATGGATGAAGGTGTGTGCATCGGCTTTATCGGGTTAGATGCCGTGCGCGCCCCCCGCACCTACGGCGAGTCCGATCAGCAGCTTTTGCAGCTTTTCGCGCACCTTCTCGTCAATATTTACGGTCGCATGAATACCCTCAAGGCACTGGAAGCCAGCGAAAAGCGCTACCGGCAGATCGTCGAGACGGCTCAAGAAGGTATCTGGCTGATCGATTTGGACGGGCGAACCGTCTACCTGAATCAACGTATGGCAGACATGTTGGGGTTCACCCCTGAAGAAGTCCTTGGGGCGGATTTCTTCTCCTTCATGGATGAAGAAGCGCGACCGCAGGCAGCATATGATCTGGAACGGCGTCAACAAGGGCTTCAGGCGCAGCGCGATTTCCGATTCAATCGTAAAGATGGTTCTGCTCTCTGGGTCATCATCAACATGACCCCGGTATCGGACGACAGCCACAAATTGGTGGGCGTACTGGGGATGCTCACCGACATCACCGAGCGTAAACTAGCAGAAGGCGCGCTCCTCCGCAGCGAAGCCTACCTGCGTTCGCTCGTCAACTCGGAAACAGCATTCAATATACGAGTTGACATGCAGGGAACAATCTCCTACTGCAACGAACGCTACCGCCGGCAGTTCGCGTGGGCTGCTCCATCACTCATCGGTATGGATCCACTCGACCTTGTGCATCCCGATGATCAGGTCAAGGTGTATGATGCCGTCCAAAAATGCCTTGCCGATGCCGATAGAACCGCGCAGATCGAACTTCGCAAACGCACCGAGAGTGGAGACCACATTTGGACTCTCTGGGAATTTAGTGCCGTCGTCAGCAGCGACGGATCAGTACAGGAAATCCACTGCGTCGGCTTTGACATAACCAAGCAGAAAGAAGCAGAAGCGGCGCTGCAAGAGACGAATCGAATGCTCGAACAGCGCATCCAAGAACGTACCGCAGAACTGCAGGAAGAACGAAGTCTGCTCCGCACCGTAATCGATGCCATCCCCGACTTCATCTATGTGAAGGATCGCCGCCACCGCATGGTGTTGAACAATCTGGCGCATATTCAATCGATTGGCATGGAAAGCGGCGCAGAGATGATCGGCAAGACAGACCTCGACCTCTATCCCAATACGCAGGCAGCACAATTTCACGAGACCGAAGATCGTTTGTTTGCGTCAGAGCAGGCCATCATCAATCTCGAAGAACACAGCATCAGACCCGACGGAAGCGACGTATGGATGCTCACGACCAAAGTGCCGCTGCGCAGTGTACAGGGAACGCTCATCGGGTTGGTGGGGATCACACGCGACATCACCGCGATCAAGTCCGCCAGCGAAGCGCTGCGCTTCAGTGAAGAGCGCTACCGGACGACAGTAGCAGCTATGTCAGAAGGATTGGTCGTGCACGGCAGAGACGGCGCGATTGAATTGTGCAACACCGCCGCCGAACGAATATTGGGATTAACCACCGAGCAAATGATCGGACGAACATCGATTGATCCTCGCTGGCGCGCGATTCATGAAGACGGATCGCCCTTCCCCGGAGAAACACATCCTGCAATGGTGACGCTGCGCACGGGCGTTCCCCAGTCTAACATCATTATGGGCGTCCACAAACCGGACGACACGCTGACGTGGATTCTCGTCAACTCGCAATCGCTCATCAATCCCGCCGATCAGCAGCCATTTGCCGTCGTCGCCACATTTGCCGACATCACCGCGCCAAAACAGGCAGAAGCGGCGATCAAAGCGGCACTTGCGCATGAAAAAGAGCTTGGCGAACTGAAGTCACGCTTCGTGTCGATGGCGTCCCATGAATTCCGCACCCCGCTGGCGTCGATCCTCGCGGCAACCGAAACGCTTACCCTGTACTGGGAGCGTATGGACAAGGCGAAAATCGATGAGCGCTTGAAACGTATCGGCGAACAGGTTGCCCGGATGACGGAAATCATGGAGGACGTACTACAGCTCACGCGAATGCATACGGGACGCACCAAATTTGAACCCGCACCGGGCGATCTCGATGGGCTGATTGTACGCGTTGTGAGCGACCTTGCCGAACTGCCCGACTACCATGATCGCATCTACTATGAGCGTTCATCGCAACCGTTGAATGCAGTCTTCGACGCGAGGCTCTTGCATCAGGTGATCAGCAATCTGCTGCACAACGCGCTCAAATACTCGCCACCGGAAACCAACGTGCTGATCACAGTCGCGAATGTCGATGGATACATCACACTGCGCATTGTGGACGAGGGCATCGGAATTCCGCCAGAGGACCTGAAGCACTTGTTTGAACCCTTTCACCGGGCAGCGAACGTAGGTGACATCTCTGGTACAGGGCTAGGGCTGGCAATCGCAAAAGAGGCAGTGGAACTGCACGGTGGAACGGTTGCGGTCGAGAGTCAGGTCGAGGTCGGGACGACCTTCATCGTCACACTCCCTGACTACCCTCAGGATGCATCCTGAGGGGAAATGTTCACTTCCGATCCTGTTATGCGCCCCTGACAGGATTCGAACCTACAACCTCAGACTTAGAAGGTCTTTGCTCTGTCCATTGAGCTACAG
>JACSRG010000639.1 GCA_014879865.1 Anaerolinea sp. | reverse complement strand
GCGCTGGGCAAGCTCGACTCGCTGGTGGCGGATGTCAACCTCGTGCGCAAGCGGCGCATCTCGATCCTTGTCGGCGCGCAGACCAAAGGGCAGTTCCACCTGATTTACGGGCAGGAGGGGACGCAGGCGCTGTTCACCGGGCTGGCGACGCAGATCATCTACGGCGGGTGCGATGTGGGGACGGCGGAGTTCTACAGCCGGGCGAGCGGCACGGCGACGACCGACGCGAACGCCGATGACCCGAACAGCCATCTGCATCAGCGCCCGTTCCTGACGGTGGACGAGGTGATCACGCCGCAGATCGGCAACTGCACGATTTTCGCCCGCTATGTCGATGCGGGTTTCGCCACGCAGGTGATCCTCAACGCGCGGCTGACGCGCTTCTACGAGCGGGAGGATTGGCGGCGGCGCTTGGCGGATGCGGACGGCGCGGAACCGCTGCTGCTGGAGCGGGGCGTCGCGGCAGAACTGGAGGCGCTGGCGGGGGCGGAACTGCTGCTGTTGGAAGCAGGGACGCGCAGCGCACCCGACCCGAACCTGCGGCAAGCCCGCGACAACCTCGCCGAACGACTATCTGAACGGCGACCCTTGAAACAGACGAGAGAGGAACTCGACGTATGACGATGAACCGCAAGACAACCATTCGCGAGATCGGGCGGCGCACCCGCTTGAAGAACCGTGACGTGCAGTTGATGCTCGAAACGCTGATCGAGGTGTGGACAGAGGAATTGGTCAGAGGAGGACGGATTGAAATAGAGAATTTCGCTGTATTCGATGGAACGAAATGTCACATCCGGTTTCGGCTGGCGCGTAACTTGCGTTCACATAAACGTTGCTAAGATGAAAGCAAGCGGACATAATATCGGCGTCGCTCAGTTCATCGAGACCGCCCATGTCCCACCTGTTCATCAGTTACAGCAAAAAAGACATCACCTTTGCGCGACATCTGCGGAGTCGGCTGCAAGATGCGGGTTTCGTCGTGTGGATGGACGAAACGAAACTCGTGCCTTCCGAACGCTGGTGGCCTACGATTGAGCGCAACATCATCACCTGCAAAGCGTTCATCGTCATCATGTCACCCAATTCAAAAGAGTCGGATTGGGTTGAGCGTGAAATCCTCGTGGCGGAAGACTCAGATCACCGGAAGCCGATTTTCCCGGTGCTGCTGGAAGGCAAAGCGTGGTCGCGCTTGGGCAATGTGCAGTACGAAGACATGCGCGCGGGACTGTCCGCAGCCCTGCGTCCCGCTTTCGTCGATGCTTTGCAGCAGTACGCTCCGACCTTCACCGGCAGTTTGCCACCACCGCCGCTGACCGATGATACGGTTCAAAGCACTGTCCCACCAGTGCCACAAGTGAGTTCGACTGCCGCTAGTCGCTCATTTTCGATGCGCGGTGTGCTGCTTGGCGTAGGCGCACTCGTGCTGATCGCCGCGCTGGCGCTGATTGTGCTGCCCGCGCTGAACCCACCCGCCGTTACACCGACTGTAGCGACGCCGAACCCAACGCATACCGAGAATGCCCTCGCCATGGTGGATTCTAGCACACCCACCGTGACGCAGACGTTTGAACCGAGCATCGCAGCTTCGGACATACCCTCAGCAACGTTTACCGATGCGCCGACGGCGACACTGACGAATAGTCCTGAACCGAGCGTCACGCCTTCGGATTTGCCCTCAGCGACTTTCACAGACTTGCCGACGAATACGCCGACTCCCGATGAAGTTCAACGTGAAGGTACGCTGCAGTCCGTTATGCAAAACTTGCAGACCGAACAGGCACAGTTGCAAGCGACTGCTGACCGGGCAACGGCACAGGCATTGACTGCGACCGCCGATGCTTGGACGGATACCCCGACACCGGACGACCGCGCCACCGCTGCTGCCTTATTGACGGCGACGGCGGTGCAAATGGCGGTTCATCAGACGGCAACCGCCGACGTGTGGACGGACACGCCAACTCTGACGTTTACCCCAAGCCAAACCTTTACGCCAAGCCGTACGCCGACGTTCACTCCGACGACGACGCCGAGCAATACGCCCACCGCGACCGCCGATCCTCTAGAGAGAGCGTTTACGCCAGTGACGGCGAACAGCGATTGGACACCCGTTACACGGGAATTCGACGGCGTGACGATGGTGCTTGTCCCGGTCGGCAGTTTCGACATGGGCAGCACCGACGAAGAGATTGAGATAGGCTTCACCATGTGCCAGCAGGCTGTCGACAACAACGCGATCTGCGAACGCAGTTGGTTCGACAATGAAACGCCAAATGGCGACAACACACAAACTTTTTCGCAGCCATTCTGGATCGATCAGACCGAAGTCACGCGCGCTCAGTATCAGGAATGTGTTGACGCAGGCGAATGCGAACAAACACCCGCGTCGGATTATTCGACGCAGCCCGACCAACCGATCATCCGCGTAACGTGGTTCCAAGCGGATGCCTACTGCCGCTGGCACGATGCGCGCCTGCCTACGGAAGCTGAATGGGAGTACGCGGCGCGCGGACCGGAACGCTGGTTGTTCCCGTGGGGGGATACCTTTGATGGTACATTGGCGAATCACTGTGACCGCAACTGTGGTGAGGCAAGTTGGGCGTCAGGCTATAACTACGTGAATGAGGAGAATGATGATGGGTACGCCGTGACCGCGCCGGTGGGGAGTTATCCGCGCGGTGCGTCATGGGTTGGTGCGCTGGACATGAGCGGCAATGTGTGGGAGTGGACATCTTCGTTATATCAAGACTATCCTTACGATCCTGAAGACGGTCGTGAGGCGGATACCGGAGATAGAACAGATGTTCAGCGCGTGCTGCGGGGCGGCTCGTTCGTCAATTCGACGGACATCCTGCGCGCCTCGGATCGCAGCTGGAATCGACCTGATGGCGAGAACTACGTCAGGGGGTTTCGGTGCGCCCGCTCTTATAATCCTGAATCCTGATCTACTGTTTTCTGCTTTTCTGCTTTTTCTGATCGCGCCGAAGGCGCGGGCGCGCGAAGCGCGGAATCGATAATTTGAAATGGCTGATCAATCGCCGATTTTCGTCAAAACGGAAGTCTTCATCGTCTGGTTGTTCGGGCATACGGCGAAGTTCCCCAAACACGAGCGGTTTCGGCTGGCGATGGAGATCGACAAGGCGGTGCTCGCCTTCCACGAGCAGATCTTGCGGGCGGCGCAGAGCGATCAGCCGAAACTGTATCTTCAAGAAGCGGATATTCAGCTTGACAAGCTGCGCGCGTATCTGCGGCTTGCGCTAGAATTGAAATATACTGCGCCCAACCAGTACCAGTTTGCCTCCAAGCACGTCACGGAGATCGGCAAGCTGTTGGGCGGGTGGTCGAAGAAGGCATAGCGCGGGCGATCTGCTCGCTTTATGTGGGGACTCCGGGGAGCGCGCGTGCTGCGGGGCGGCTCGT
>JACSRG010000280.1 GCA_014879865.1 Anaerolinea sp. | reverse complement strand
TGGACGACGGCGTCAATCGCCTGATAGCACGCATCGACGGGACCCGCGCCAACCGCCGCCTGCACGAACACACCGCCGTCGGCGTTGGTGAGCTTGGCGGTCGCGGTCGGCATCCCCATCGTGCCGCACATCACCTGAATATCCTCAAGGTGATAGAATTCCTGCGGCTTGTGCAGTTCGTCGGTCATAAGCGCGGTCAGATCGGCGTCGGTAACGTTCTTCTTGGCATCCGCCAGCACCTTGAAGCGTTCGAAGACGACATTCAAGGCGTCCTTGTCGAGTTTGTAGCCCAATTCTTCCAAGCGGATGCGCAGCGCGTGCCGTCCGCTGTGCTTGCCCAAGACCAAGCGACTCGCCGTCCACCCGACGCTTTCCGGCGTCATGATTTCGTAGGTGCTCGCGTTCTTGAGCATCCCGTCTTGATGAATCCCGGCTTCGTGGGCGAAGGCGTTGCCGCCGACAATCGCTTTGTTCGGCTGAACGTGCAGCCCGGTGTAGTTGCTGACCATGCGGCTGGTTTTGACGATTTCGCGCGTGTTGATATGGGTCGTGACGCCGTAGAAATGCGGGCGGGTGTGGATCGCCATGACGACTTCTTCGAGGCTGGTGTTGCCCGCGCGTTCGCCGATCCCGTTGATCGTGACTTCCGCCTGCCGCGCTCCGGCACGGATACCCGCGAGGGTGTTGGCAGTCGCCAAGCCGAGATCGTTGTGGCAGTGCACCGACCAGATCACGTCGCTGCCCTTGCCCGCGTTCGGCGTTTCGGCGATCAAGCGGGCGATGGTGTCATACCACTCGTCCGGCGTGACATAGCCGACCGTGTCGGGGATGTTGAGCGTCCGCGCGCCGCATTCGACCGCCAGCGCGCACACTTCCAGCAGATACCCGGGATCGGTGCGTCCGGCGTCCATCGGGCTGAACTCGACATCAGGGGCGAGGCTTGCGGCGAGGGTCACACCGCGCCGGATAGCTTCTAAGCCCTGCGCGCGGGTCATGCCGGTCTGGTATTGCAGGTGAATGTCGGAGGTGCCGAAGAACGTGTGGATGCGCGGTTTCGCCGCGTCTTTCACACCTTCCCAGCAGGCAAGGATGTCTTTTTCGACCACCCGCGCCAGCCCGCAGATCGTCGGGCTGTCCGCGCCCTGCCCCACCTCGCGGGCGATGCGCTGCACCGCCGCCAGATCATCCGGAGACGCCGCCGGGAAGCCCGCCTCGATGATGTCCACACCCAACCGCGCCAACTGCCGCGCGATCTCCAACTTTTCCGCGCTGCTCAACGTCGCGCCGGGACTCTGCTCTCCGTCCCGCAGCGTCGTGTCAAAAATCAGCACTACATCGTCAGTGACTACACCGTCTTCCATCGTTTTCCCTTTCCGCTCGACTCGTTGTGCAAACCTCACCCCCCAACCCCCGCTCCATATGGAGCGGGGGAGCCGAACGCAGTGAGACGGGGGTGAGGTTCGCTTTTAGTTTTCCTGCTTAATTCGCTTGGCTTTCAGGAACGGCATCATGTCGCGCAGTTCCGCGCCGACCTGCTCGATCAGCAAGTTGTGTTCGCGGTCGCGACGCGGGCGGAAGTTGGGACGCCCGGTCTTGTTCTCGGCAATCCATTCGCGCGCAAACGAGCCATCCTGAATACGCGCCAGCACGCCCGCGAACTGCTCCTTGACCGAATCTTCGACCATGTCGCCGACCTGATAACCGCCATACTCCGCCGTATCGCTCACGCTGTACCACATGTAGCTCAAGCCGCCTTCGTACATCAGATCGACGATCAGCTTGAGTTCGTGCATGCACTCGAAATAGGCGACTTCCGGCTGATAGCCCCCCTTGACCAGCGTCTCGAACGCCGAGCGGATGAGCGCGGTCACGCCGCCGCACAGCACAACCTGTTCGCCAAACAGATCGGTTTCGGTTTCCTCTTTGAAGGTTGTCTCGATCACACCGGCGCGGGTGCAGCCAATCGCCTTCGCATACGCCAGACCGAGCGCCTTCGCGCTGCCGGTCGCATCCTGATAAACTGCCAGCAGACCGGGCGTCCCTGCGCCGTCCTTGAAGACCTCGCGCACGCGGTGACCGGGTGCTTTCGGCGCGACCATCGTCACATCGACCGAGGCGGGCGGC
Organism: Anaerolinea sp.; assembly: GCA_014879865.1. Taxonomy (GTDB): domain Bacteria; phylum Chloroflexota; class Anaerolineae; order Aggregatilineales; family Phototrophicaceae; genus Flexifilum. The sequence goes on along the minus strand of JACSRG010000280.1, from coordinate 15,258 downwards.
TTGATCGTGCCATAGTGGATGTTGAAGCCGTGCGCGAACATCAGCATCGCGCCGGGCTTGAGGTTCGCCTCAACCGACTCGTGGTAAACATCCGCCTGCATCGTATCGGGGATGAGGATCATCACAATATCCGCCGCTTTGGTCGCGTCGGCGACCGACATGACGGTCAAGCCGTCGGCTTCCGCTTTGGCACGACTCTTGCTGCCTTCGTGCAAGCCGATGATCACATTTGCGCCGCTGTCTTTCGCGTTCAGCGAGTGGGCATGCCCTTGACTTCCATAACCGATCACGGCAATCGTCTTGCCATTGAGCAGCGCGAGGTCAGCATCTTTGTCGTAGTACAGTACAGCCATGAGACTTCCTTTTCAGATTCGTATGATTAAAGCAGACACAATTCACCCGCAAACAGAACCATTGGACGAGGCGTGCCTCGTCCCTACGCCGGTTCTTCTCAGTCCTCAATCCTTAGTCCCTCTTTCTCGAAAGAGGGCTTGGCACGAGGGGGATTACGTTACACGCCGTAGACTTGGTATGGCTGATTTCCGTTCGTCGCCGTCGCCGGGACAATGGGCTCGTAGTCGCTGTCGAGGATGCGCACGCCGCGCCCCATCGCCACCACGCCCGTGCGCACCAATTCGACGATGCCGAGCGGCTTGACATCTTCGATCAGCGATTCCACGATGTCTTCCTGCGCGACGATTTCCAGAATCGCCACTTCGGGACCAATATCGACGATGCGTGCCGGATAACGGTCGCAGATTTCGGTGAGCGTATTGCGCGAACTGGCGTCGTTGGCGCGCACCTTGATCAGCGCGAGGTCACGGCTGACATGCGGCTCTTGCGACACGACCGATACGTCGATGACGTTGATCAGCTTGAACAGATTGAGCGCGATACGCCGCGCATCCATGCGATGGCTGTCCACGACAATCGTCATGCGGGAAAAATGCGGGCGGTGCGTGCGTCCGACGGTCAGGCTGTCCACGTTGAAGTTGCGGCGGCGGAACATGCTCGCCACACGGTTCAGCACACCGGGTTTGTTCTCCACCAGTGCCACGAGGATGTGTTTGGCTCGTGTTTCACTCATTTGTATCTCTCTGCGTTCTCCGCGTTCTCTGCGGTTAGAAATCTTTATTCTTCTTCAGGCTTTGGACGGCGCACCATGTTGTGCAGATCAGCACCCGCCGGAACCATCGGGTAGATCATTTCTTCCTTCTGCACGACGAATTCAATCAACACGGGACCTTCTTCCTCCCGCGCGAACTTGACCGCCTCTTCGATCTCTTCGCGCGTGGTCACGCGCCGGGACGGGATGCCGTAGGCTTCCGCCAGCTTGCAGAAGTCCGGGCTGAACATCGGCGTGGCATGGTAGCGCTGCTCGTAGAACAATTCCTGCCACTGACGCACCATGCCCAAGAAACTGTTATTGATGATGGCGATGTTCACCTTGAGGTTTTCCTGCCGCAAGGTTGCCAGTTCGCACAGCGTCATCTGGAAGCCGCCGTCGCCGACAATCGCCCAGACTTCCTCGTCCGGCTTGCCGAACTTCGCGCCCATCGCCGCCGGGAGACCGAAACCCATCGTGCCTAACCCGCCGCTCGTGATCATGCTGGCGGGGCGCTGATGCGGGTAATACTGCGCTTCGAGCATCTGGTGCTGCCCGACATCCGACACGGTGACGGCATTCCCGCCGGTGAACTTCCACAGGTCATTGATCACCTGAGCGCCGAGCAGTGACTCTTTAATGTCACGGTTGATGATGTCGCGTTCGCTGCTGTCTTCGTGCCAGTCACGGATGCGGTTCAGCCATTCGGGATGCTGCGTCGATTTGACGCCGGGGATGAGCTGCGTCAGCACCGTGCGCACATCGCCTGCGATGCCCACATCGACGCGCACATTCTTGTTGATTTCCGAAGGATCAATATCCACATGAATTTTCTTGGCGTTCGGGGCGTAGGTCTTGAGGTTGCCCGTCACGCGGTCGTCGAAGCGCATCCCCAGCGCGATGATCAGGTCGGATTCCTGAATGGCATAATTGGACGGCGCATTGCCGTGCATGCCCATCATGCCGACCGTCAGCGGGTGGCTTTCCGGCATTGCGCCCTTGCCCAACAGCGTCAACGTGACCGGGATTTGCGCACGTTCCGCCAATTCGCGGAGTTCGCTCGCTGCGCCGGACATGGTGATGCCGTGACCCGCAAGGATGATCGGGCGCTGCGCCTTGTTGATCAGGTCAAGCGCAGCAGCGATATCGTCTTCGGCGGCGTGCTGCGGTGGGCGATACCCCGGCAGGCGGATTTCGCCTTCGGGATAGACGAACTCGATCACCTCGTTCTGCACATCTTTGGGGATGTCGATCAACACGGGACCCGGACGCCCCGTCCGTGCGATGTAGAAGGCTTCGCGGATGATGTAGGGTAGTTCGTGCGTATCCATGACGAGGTAATTGTGCTTGGTGATCGGCAGGGTGACGCCGGTCACGTCCGTTTCTTGGAAGGCGTCCGTGCCAATCGTGCCACGCGGAACCTGCCCGGTGATGCAGACAATCGGCGACGAGTCCATCATCGCCGTTGCGATCCCGGTGACAAGGTTGGTCGCGCCCGGTCCGCTGGTGGCAACCGCCACGCCGACGCGTCCGGTCGCCCGCGCGTAACCATCCGCCATGTGGCACGCGCCCTGCTCATGCCGTACCAGCACATGATGAATTTGCGGGTACTTCGTCATTGCGTCGTAAGTGGGCAGAATCGCCCCGCCGGGGTACCCGAAGATCACGTCCACCCCTTCACGGAGCAGACATTCCATGACAATTTCAGCACCGCTTAACTTCATCTTTTTCTCTCTGTGTTCTCCGCGCTCTCTGCGGTTAGGCTTGTTCTTTTTCTGCTTGGCGCACGGGCGTCAGCCACCCGTGCCGATCCGGTTTTTCGCCGCCCGTGATGGCGAAGAATTCTTCTTGCAGCGCCTTCGTGATTTCTCCCCTCGACCCCGTACCGATCTTGATACGATCCACCGACCGGATCGGGCTGATTTCCGCCGCCGTCCCCGTGAAGAAGATTTCGTCGGCGATGTAGAGCATCTCGCGCGGGATCGTTTCGTAAATCACCGGAACGCCCATTTCTTCGAGCAGCGTGATAGCGGTGTTGCGCGTCACTCCGTTGAGGATCGACGAGCCGATCCCCGGCGTGTAAACCTTTCCATCCAGTATGACGAAGATGTTCTCGCCCGCGCCTTCGCTGACCGTGCCGCTGTAATCCAGCGCGATCCCTTCGCTGAAGCCGTTGTCGTGCGCTTCCATGCTGATAAATTGGCTGTTGACGTACTGCCCGCCGATCTTCGCCATCGACGCGCTGGTATCGGGAGCCATGCGCCGCCACGAACTGACCTGCACATCGACGCCCTGCTCAATCGCCTCTTTGCCGAGGTAGCGTCCCCATTCCAGCGTGAAAATTACGCATTCGGTCGGGTTTTTGCGCCCTTCGACGCCGAGCACGCCCGCGCCGCGAAAGAGGATCGGGCGGATGTAGCACGCTTCGTGACCGTTGCGCCGGACGATTTCGAGCGTCGCCTCGTTCAACTGCTCTTCGGTGAACGGCACTTCGATCCGCGCGATCTTCGCGGAGTTGAGCAGCCGCCGCGTATGCGGTTGCAAGCGAAAGATCGCCGTGCCGCTGGTGGTCTTGTAGGCGCGAATCCCCTCAAATACGCTCGAACCGTAGTGCAGCGCATGTGCGGTGACGTGTACCGTCGCCTTTTCCCAGTCGATGAATTCCCCGTTGCGCCAGATTAGCATGAATGACTCCCCTTATAGGAAATGAAAACGCGCTTTTCAGGCGTATCCACGATTGTAGATTTGCGAAAGCGCGTCATGGGTGGGCTGCTGACAATCCTGATCGTCCTCTGCCCGCTGGCGATCTTCGGCAAAGCCGAACTGATACGCCTCTGTCCAAGGACTGGTACAGGGGGCAGCGCTCGCCGGTTTGCTGCTGCGAGTTCCATTTTGCTGCGGCTGCTGCTGATGACCATTAGTTCTGTGAATCACTTGCCTAGCTCCCTAAATAAAAAGACCCCCAAGGGCTTGGGGGTCTGTTCGCTCACACGTTTACTGCTGCGCTGCTTACCACCCAAGCCCAAATAACCCGCCAATAATGACGAGTACGAGGGTAAGGCTAATAAGGCTGAGGCTGAGCGCGCGGCGGTCAGTTGACATAGTCAGTTCAGTCACATCTGCTAAAACATTGCCATCTAGCGTATCCATGAAATACAAGGCTGTCAACAGGACGACCTTAAACTGCACAAAGTTCGTACACTGTAACCGTTTACGATTAGGCAGGTTGCCTAAATCTTGCGCCGGCGCACCGATTCCTCGAAATCGAACACGGCGGCGACATCCGCATCGAACAGATCGGACAAACCGCGCAGTGCATCAAGTGACAATTCCGGCAGCTTAATCCCCTGCTCCGCCGCCAATTTGACCGCCCGCCCTGCGACATGATGCGCCTCGCGGAACGGCATCCCCTTCTTGACGAGGTAATCGGCAAGGTCGGTCGCCAGCATGTCGGGATCGAGCGCGGCGCGCATCTTGTCCGGGTTGAGCTTGAGCGTCTTGATCACGGCGGTCACGACCGGCAGCAGCTTCATAAGCGTGTCGAAAGAGTCGAACAGCGGCTCTTTATCTTCCTGCAAATCTTTGTTGTAGCCGCTCGGCAAGCCCTTGAGCGTCGTCAGCAGTCCGGTCAAGTTGCCGATCAAGCGTCCCGCCTTGCCGCGCGCCAATTCCATCGGGTCAGGATTGCGCTTCTGCGGCATCAGGCTCGACCCGGTGCTGTAGCGGTCATCCAGCGTGACGAAACCGAACGCCGGATTGCTGAACAGGATCAGGTCTTCGCCCAAACGGCTGAGATGCACGCCGATCATCGACATGGCGTAGAGCGCGTCGGCGACGAAGTCACGGTCACTCACGGCGTCAAGGCTGTTGGCATTGTAGTTGCCGAAATCAAGCTGCTCGATCAAATGCAGGCGGTTGATCGGGAATGGCGTCCCTGCCAGCGCCCCTGATCCGAGCGGCATGGCTTCGCGGGCGTTGGTGTAGGCTTGGTTAAGGCGTTCCACATCACGCGCCGCCATGTTGGCGTAGCTGTCCAGCCATTTTTCGACCGTAATCGGCTGCGCGGGCTGCATATGGGTGTAACCCGGCATGAGCGTGTCGCGATGGGCTTCGGCTTTGCTCACCAGTTCGGTGATCAGCATCAGCAGCGCGTCTTTCAGTTCGGTCAGCGCGTTCATCGTCCACAGGCGTACATCCGTCGCCACCTGATCATTCCGGCTGCGCCCCGTGTGCAGTCTGCCACCGATTGCGCCGATCAACTCGGTCAGGCGGCGCTCGACCGCCGTATGGATGTCCTCGTCGCCCGCTTTGAACTCGAACGTCCCGGCGTCGAACTCGGCGCGCACCTGCTCCAAGCCGTCGATGATCTGCTCGGCGTCATCCCCAGAGATCACGCCCGCTTCGGCAAGCGCGCCCGCCCACGCCATACTGCCCTGAATATCCTCTTTATACATGCGCTGGTCAAAGCCGATGCTGTCATTCAGCGCGCGCAAGTCCGCGTCCGTCGGTTCGCTGAACCGTCCGCCCCACAGCGTCATTGAAACCCTTTCCTAACCGCAAAGAGCGCGGAGAGCGCAGAGGAAAATCTCTGTGTTCTCCGTGTTCTCTGTGGTTAATTCTTTTTTCTCTGCGTTCTTTGCGTACTCTGCGGTTCGATTTCTTCTAATCGCGCTTGAAGCGGCTGTAGTCGGGCTGGCGATAGCGGCTCTGACCACCACCATCGATGCCGAGCAGCGCTTCGACCTTCATCGGCAAGCCGAACAATTGGATGAAGCCTTCGGCGTCACGCTGGTTGTAGACATCTTCCTCGCCGAACGAGGCATAATCTTCGCGGTACAGGCTGGTCGGGCTCTTGCGCCCGGCGATGATGATGTTGCCCTTGTACAGCTTGACGCGCACCGTCCCGGTGATGTTTTCCTGCGTCACGTTGACGAACGCATCCAGCGCCTCGCGCAGGCGGGTATACCACAAGCCGTTGTAGACCAATTCGGCGTATTTGACGGCGAGAATGTCCTTGTAGTGCATGGTGTGCTTGTCGAGGCAGATACTTTCGAGCGCTTGATGCGCCTTGTGCAGCACCGTTCCGGCAGGGGTCTCATAGACGCCATGACTCTTCATGCCGACCAACCGGTTCTCCACCATGTCGATGCGTCCGACGCCGTGTGCGGCGGCGATCTTGTTCAGCTTAATGAACAGCTCAACCGGTGGGAGCTTTTCGCCATCGACGGCGATGGGAACACCCTGCGCGAATTCGATCTCAACGTACTGCGGTTGATCCGGCGCGTTCTCCGGGCTGATCGACAGCTTGAACATATCTTCTTCGGGTTCAAGCCACGGATTTTCCAGCGGACCACCTTCATGGCTCAAGTGGAACAGATTGCGATCCCGGCTGTAAATCGACTTGAGCGTGCTGGTGATCGGCACGTTGAATTCCTGCGCGTAAGCAATCGCATCTTCGCGGCTGCGGATGTCCCACTCGCGCCATGGGGCGACGATCTTCAGCTTGGGGTTGAGCGCCATAACGGTCAGTTCAAAACGCACCTGATCGTTGCCCTTGCCCGTTGCCCCGTGCGCGACCGCATCCGCGCCTTCGATCTCCGCCACTTCGACCATATGCTTGGCAATCAGCGGGCGGGCGAACGACGTGCCGAGCAAATACTGTCGCTCGTAGACCGCGCCTGCTTTCAGCGTCGGGAAGACGAAATCGACCAAGAATTCTTCGCGCAGATCACGGACGTAGAGCTTGCTTGCCCCGGTCTTGAGCGCCTTTTCTTCCAACCCGGTCAATTCTTCTTCCTGACCGAGGTCGGCAGTGAAGCAAATCACCTCGCAGTTATCATAATTATTCTTGAGCCATGGGACGATGATCGACGTATCCAAGCCTCCGCTGTAGGCGAGGACGATCTTCTTGATGTCTTTGCGGGACATTGCGAACACCTTTCTTCAGAAACAAAAAAGACCCCGCTTTGGGGTCTTCGCATCCACACACTCATCTGCCGTCACACAGACGCCATCACCCCGAACTGAGATCAGTATGGGTACGACGGATACGACGGTACATGCAGGTCGAAGTTAACATAAGTATAAGCATAACGCGCCCGTAATGATTGTCAAGACCTTGAACTATTTTGGAGATCGCCTAACAAAAAGGGCGCAGCAGTGCGCCCTTCGCGTCGACCAATCGGGGAAACGTCCGTCTTAGGGCTGCGTCCCCGCGATGTTGACCATCCATTCAATGCCGTACTTGTCCGTGAGCATCCCGAAGGCGTCGCCCCATGGAGCCAGTTCGAGCGGTTGGACAATCGTTCCGCCCGCCGAGAGCTTGTCCCAGTAACCGCGCAGTTCCGCGTCGTTGGTGCCGCTCAGCGACATGGTGATTCTGCTTCCCGTTTGCTGATCCCATTGGCTCATCATGGTGCTCGGCGTGTCCGCCCCCATGAACACGATGCCGTTGTCAGCTTTCAGTTGCGAGTGCATGAGCTTGTTGGCATCGCTCGGGTCTTGGGCAAGACCATATTCTTGGAACGTACTCATGGTAAGCTCACCACCAAAAACACTGCGGTAGAATTCCATTGCTTCGCGGGCATTATCTTTGAAGCTGATGTACGGGTTCAAAAGAGTCATCGGGTCGTTCCTCCTGAGATAGGTTTCGGTTTCTGCTTGCTGTGCTCCTACCTCTATGCGCGTCTCGCCTGAATCCGTGAACAAATTTGCTAAATTCGAAGTAGAGTCATCTGCTTACAGCGGCACGCCACCCGGCAGCGGGGTCAGCGCGTTCACGACATACGTGAGGATGACTGGCTTGCCCGTCTCCGGGGAACGGATGATCGTCCATGTTTGATCGGCGCGCATCATCAACCGTTCGCTTTTCGGCAGCGGGGCGCGCCAGCGGCTCGCGTGCCACTCGCCGAGCAGATGAACCGTCGCCTGCGACTGGTCGGCATTGAACTGGATATCTTCCTGCTGGAGCGTGTGAACTTCGTCAAAGAAGGTGTAGACGATACCACTGTACCACTCGGTGAACTCGGCGTGCCCGTGCAGTGTCGCTTCAGGGAAACGCATTTCCAACCCTTCGTCGGCAAGGTAGCTGAGCATCACGGTGTTTTCGGCGTGAACGTCAAAGCCCAAGTACATATCGCTGACAAGCTGACGCACTTCCGCTTCCGTCAATGGGGTCAAGGGACTCTCCTTTACGCATCATCAGATGCCGCTCATTATGCGCGCAAAACGTCGGCAGCGGATCAAAGATCAGTCCAAAGTCGGAAGCATCGCGCGGTGACGTTCCGCCAGCACGGTCAGGTGATACACGAGTTTATCGACCTGTTCAGGCGTGCTGTGCTTGCCGAAGACAAAGCGCATCTGCCCCATCAACCGATCCGGGTCAACCCCTAGCGCGACCAGCACATGACTCGGCTCCTGCTGCCCGGTCGTACACGCGCTGCCACCGCTTGCGCCGATCCCGACTTCGTTCAGATCGAGCAGGATCGAATCGCCGTTCAGACCGCGCATAGCGAAACTGGCATGCCCCGGCAGGCGTTCGGTCGGATGTCCGGTCAGCGCGGCTTCGGGGATGGCGGCAAGAATCCGGCGGATCGCATCATCGCGCAGCGGGATCAGCTTGGCGACCGTCTCCGTGCGTTCGGCTTCCGCCAGTTCGAGCGCTTTTGCCATGCCCATGATCAGCGCGACGGGTTCTGTTCCCGCGCGGCGATGTCCCTGCTGTGTCCCGCCGACGATCTGCGGCTGAAGCGGCATCGCGCGCCGCACATAGAGCAGCCCGATCCCCTTGACGCCGTAGAATTTGTGCGCCGACAGACTGAGCAGATCGACGTTGAGCGCCGCCACATCAAGCGGGAGCAGCCCCGGCGCTTGCACGGCGTCCACGTGAAACGGGATGCGCCGCGCCCGCAGTTCCGCCCCAATCGCGCTGATCGGGTTGATCGTCCCAACTTCGTTGTTGGCATACATCACGCTGACGAGGATCGTATCCGGTCGCAGCGCGGCGGCGACCTGTTCGGGGGTCACGCGCCCGTATTCATCGACCGGCAGGAAAGTCACGTCGAAGCCGTGATCTGCCAATTCCTGCGCCACGTCGTAGACCGCATGGTGCTCAACCGCCGTCGTGACGATATGCCTGCCGCGTCCGCGTGCCGCCTGTGCCGCTGCTACGCCGCGCAGCGCGAGATTATCACTTTCCGTGCCGCCGCTCGTGAAGATGATCTCGCTCGGCGCGCAGTTCAGAACACGGGCAATCGTCTCGCGCGCCGATTCGACTGCCGCGCCTGCCGCTTTGCCCGCTGAGTGCAGACTCGCCGGGTTGCCGAACATCGACGTCCAATACGGCTGCATCGCCTCAACGACGCGCGGATCAACCGGCGTCGTCGCGCTGTGATCCAAGTAAATGAATTCGCTCATTAGCTGCGCCTCATCAACACATCTTGAATATCGCGCTGCTCGTCGGCGCGGTAATGCGTCCCCCGGCTGACCTTGTTGCGCTGCGCCGCAAACGTGATCGTCCGGGCGACTTGAATGGCGTTGCGCAAGCCGATCAGCGCGTCGTTGAGGCGCGCACGCCGGTAGAAATTCTCGATCTCGTGCGCCAAATGCCGCAGTTCTCGGTCGGCACGGGCGAGGCGTTCTTCCGTCCGCACCAAGCCGACGTAATGCCACATTACGTTCTTGATGGTGGTCATATCGCCTTCGATCAGCGCGGGATCGGGTTCATCCACGCCGAAGTACTTCCATGCGGGAACGCGATCCAGTGGGATCGGGTCGCGCCGCCGTTCCATGATGTGCCGCGCCGCCCGGTCGCCCCAGACCAACCCTTCAAGCAGGCTGGTGCTGGCAAGCCGATTCGCACCATGCAGCCCGGTACACGCCACTTCCCCGACCGCGTACAGATCATCAAAGCTCGAACGCCCCCATTCATCGACCAGCACACCGCCGCAGAAGTAATGCGCCGCCGGAACGACCGGGATCGGTTCGCTCGTCGGGTCAATGCCGAACAGCGCCGCCGTTTCGACCAACTGCGGGAAGCGGTGCCGGATAAACTCGGCGTCACGTTTGCTGGCGATGTCCAGCAGCACATGCTCGTAGCCGTTCTCAAGCAGTTCCATATGGATCGCCCGTGCCACAACATCGCGCGGCGCGAGCTCCTTCCATTCCGGATCGTAGCGGTGCATGAACGGTTCGCCGTCCGGTGTGAGCAGCACCGCGCCCTCGCCGCGCACTGCCTCGCTGATCAGCAAGTTCGGTGCGCCGCGCACACTCAACGCCGTCGGGTGGAACTGCACATACTCCGCGTTGATCACACGCACGTTCGCGCGCCACGCCATCGCGATGCCATCGCCGCGTGAACCGGGCGGGTTGGTCGTGTTGCGGTAAATCTGTCCGATCCCGCCGGTCGCCAGCACGGTGTGCGCCGCCAGCACCCGGTTGATTTCGCCCGTCGCGCGATCCAGCACATATGCACCGTGACACGTCATCGGCTCGTACACGTCGAGCGGATCAAGCGAGTGATGCGGAAACGTGATCAAGTCTACGGCGGTGTGATTCGTCAGCAGCGTGACGTTCGGACAGGCTTGGAGCGTTTCGAGCAGCGCAGCGATGATTGCCTTGCCCGTCTTGTCGCCCACATGGATGATGCGCCGCGTCGAGTGCGCCGCTTCCAACCCGTAAATCAGTTCGTCATCCGGCGCGCGGTCGAATTTGACGCCCGCCCGCTCGATCAACACGGATTGCACGAGCGCGGGACCTTCTTCCGCCATCAATCGTGCCGCGCGCGGTGAGCTTGACCCTGCCCCGGCGTGCAAAATATCCTCGACCAGCAGTTCCGGCGAGTCGTCCAAGCCGCGCGTGACGATCCCGCCCTGCGCCCACGCGGTATTGCTGTTCATCGCATCCGACGAGCGGGTGATGATGGTGACATGGTGATTGGGGTCTTCGCACAGGCGGAGCGCCGCTGCCGCTCCGGCGATGCCGCAGCCAATGATTAGCGTGTGGGTCTGGATGTCGTTCATTTTGGAATCGCCAGCATTCGATCCAGCGCCAGACGCGCATTCGCCGCCACGTCGGCGGGTACGGTGATCTGGTTGATTACCCGACCCTCGACCAAGTTTTCCAGCACGTTCGCCAAGTCCAGCGGGCTGATGCGGTACATCGTGCTGCACAAGCAAGAGAACGGCGACAGCAGTTGAATGAACTTGTCGGGGAATTGGTTCTTGATCCGGTTGACCAAGTGAACTTCCGTGCCGACCGCCCACTTTGATCCGGCGGGCGCGGCGGCGATCACATCGATGATGCGCGCCGTCGAGCCGATATAATCCGCCTTATCGACCACTTCCAGCGCGCATTCGGGATGCACGATGATGTTGATGTCCGGGTGATGCTTGCGCCACAGATCGACATGTTCCGGGCGGAACTGCTGGTGAACGCTGCAATGTCCCTGCCACAAGATGATCTTGGCGTTGAGGATTTGCTCGTCGGTGAGCCCGCCGAACGGTTTGAAGGGATTCCACAGCACCATGTGCTCCAGCGGAATGCCCATTTGCTTACCCGTGTTGCGTCCCAAGTGTTGATCGGGGAAGAAAAAGACCTTCTCGCGCTGCGCGAACGCCCATTCCAGCGCCCCGCGCGCATTCGACGAGGTGCAAACCGTACCGCCGCGCGCGCCGACGAAGCCCTTGAGATTCGCCGCGCTGTTCATGTAGGTGATCGGCATGATGCGGTTTACCGGGTCAGCACCTAACACCTGTTCGAGTTCATCCCACGCCGTTAGCACCTGTTCGAGGTTCGCCATATCCGCCATGCTGCACCCGGCGTTGAGGTTCGGCAGGATCACCACCTGATCGGGACGCCCAAGCACCGCCGCGCTTTCCGCCATGAAATGCACGCCCGCGAAGACGATGTATTTGGCGCTGACCTGCGCGCCTTCCTTGCTCAGTTGGTAGCTGTCGCCCTGATAGTCGGCGAACTGCACCACTTCGTCGCGCTGGTAGTGGTGTCCGAGGATGACCACCTCATCGCCGAGGATCGCCCGCGCGCGTGTGATGCGTTCAATCGCTTCCTGTTCACGCTCAATCAGGGTTTCCTGTTGAGTCATGACCATTTCCGCTGCAACCATAGCTGTTTACCCTACCTACTCAACTTCATGGACAGATCGAGCGCGGGCGCGGAGTGCGTCAGCGCGCCGACGCTGATGTAGTTCACGCCCGTCGCCGCGACCGCCGCGACCCGCTCCAGCGACATATTGCCGGACGCTTCGAGCGGCACATGCCCCGCCGTGATCGTCACGGCTTGGCGCATCTGCGCAAGGGTCATGTTATCCAGCAGAATACGCTGCACGCCGAGCGTCAGCGCTTCGCACAATTCATCGAGCGTGCGGACTTCGACTTCAACGGGAAGAGTTTTCGCCGCGTCGTGTGCTCGCATCAAGTTCACGGCGTTGGTAATCCCGCCCGCCGCGTCGATGTGGTTATCCTTGATCAGCACCATGTCGTACAAGCCCATGCGGTGATTGTGACCGCCGCCCATGCGGACAGCGTACTTTTCCAGCAGCCGCCATCCCGGAGTCGTCTTGCGCGTATCGAGGATAATCGCCTGTGTGCCTTTGACAGCGGCGACGAACTTGGCGGTCAAACTGGCGATCCCGCTAAGATGCTGCAAGAAGTTCAGCGCGACCCGTTCGCCGGACAGCACGGAATGCCCTGCCCCGGTCACTTCGCACACCAGCGCGCCGACTTGGACGGGATCGCCGTTCTGTATATGCGCCCTGAAGTGCACAGCCGGATCAAGCTGGCGGTAGACCTGCTCGAAGGCGTTCAACCCGGCGAGGACACCCGCTTCTTTGGCGATTACCCGCCCGGTGATGATCTTGTCGGCGGGGAGGCTGGCGGCGCTGGTGACATCTCCGGCAGCGCCGAGGTCTTCTTGAAGGGCAAGGGCGATCAAGGTCTGGATGGCGGTCTGCAAATCATTCAACTTAGTGTCTTTTCTACACTATCTTGACGATTAAAGTGAGAGCGCAAACCGCGCCCTCATTTCACTGCATCTTACTCCCGTTCCGACTTGTTGTCAAGATGACACTAAGTCAGCCCTCAGGCACGACCGGGTGTCAACGTCCGATCCTGACTGCGTCCCATTCCGAAGGCGATCAACGCGCCGATGCCGACCAGCGCCGCCATGACCCCCGCCGTCAGCGCCACGCCGGAAACATCCGTATGGCGCACGACGATCCCGGCATATGCCCACACCACGACCGCGCCGTAGGCAATATCGCGGTTGATCACGGCAATCGTCCCGCCGATCAAACCGGCGACGATCAACATGATCACGCCCCACGTTTCATAAGCAATGCCGAAGCCATCCCATCCCGCCTCGACGCCGACGTAAGTGAAATTCGCGACCGTCGCCACCGTCACCCACGCGAAGTAGATGCTCATCGGGATGCGCACCGTCCAGAATTCCGCCCGTGAGATCGGCTGACCATCACGCAGAATCAAGTAAATGCGCGCCAGTGAGACGAGCAGCACGAGGATCACGACCGTGCTGATGGCGAACTGGTCATAGTGGAACAGGAACAACCACAGGCAGTTGGCGAGGTTGGTCACCACAAACCAGTAGCCGATTTTGCGCAGACGCGGATTTTCGCGCTGCGCCGGGAGCGCCTGAAAGATCGCGAAAGCAAGCATGCCGATGTAAATCACGCCCCAGATGCTGAAGACGTAATTCGCGGGGAGGAAGTAGGTCACGTCCTGAAAACGGGTAGCAATCTCGGCGCTCGTCTGCCCGTTGATCGGGATCGCTTCGGCAAGGCTGTTGAAGGCGATAGTGAAGATCACCACCACCACGTTCACAATTTGACGCACGACATCACGATTCATTTTGTCTCACTCTCTGATCGATAAAGGCGATTAAATCCCGATTGAAGTCGTCGGGATGTTCTTCCATAGGGAGATGCCCGGTTTCAGCGTAGGTCAGCCACGCCGCGTCGGGCAGCAGTTCGCGCAAACGTTCACCACGTGCGATGGGAACCCAAGTGTCATTTTCGCCCCACATAATGGCGGTCGGCACGCCGATGGCGCTGATCTGCTCCGGCGTCAGCCCTGCCCCGCCCTGACCGCGCCCGACGACTTGGTCGAGCAGCGCCGCGTCCCAGTTCTCGACCTTGAGCGGCGTCGCATAGCCGTCAAGCATCTCCGGCGTGACGCTCGTCGGATCGTAGTAGGCAGAGCGCTGCAATTCCCCGAACGCCGACGGGGTAACGAACGTGCGTATGAGGATGCGCGCCCACCTGTTGATCGGCGCGAAGTCCAGCAGCGTGCCGATCAACGGGGGAATCGGCGTGACGCTTTCACCCTGATCACCGTCGATCTGGACGGCGGCGGACACGAACGCCAGCCCAAGTACGCGCTCCGGGTAGTTGACGCCGATTTGAGCGACCACGCCGCCGCCCATGCTGTGCCCCACGAACACGGCTTGATCGATGCCCAATTGATCGAGCAGCGCGACCGTCAAATCGGCTTGCGCGGCAGTTGAATACGGCAGGCTGTCGCCGGTTTTGGCGGATAAGCCGTAAGGTGGGCGATCAAACGCGATGACGCGATACCCTGCCTCCGCCAGCGCCGGGATCGTGTCGCGCCACGAGAAGGTTGAAGCGCCCCACCCGTGCAGCAGCACGACCGGAAGTCCGTCGGGGCTGCCGCTTTCACGCACATACGTCTCCAGCCCATTGACGGTGATGAAGCGCCCGTTGGAATCGGCAAGCGTCGCCGGATCAACGCCAAGTACGGGCATGGGGATCAAGAACGGCACGACAAAGATCAGGATCAGCAGCACAATGAGGATACGAATAAGCCACTTTTTCACGTTGTTGTTCTCACCTGTTTGAATGCATCCAATGTCCGCTGCCGCGCGAATGCGTGATCGACCAGCGGCGGCGGATAAGACTTCGGCGGAGTCGGCGCTGTCCACGGCGCGTGGATGTACTTATCCGGCACGTCGCGCAGTTCCGGCACAAAAGCCCGGATATATGCGCCCTCAGGATCATAACGCGCCGACTGGCTAATGGGGTTGAAAATGCGGAAATACGGCTGCGCATCCGTGCCCGTCCCGGCTGACCACTGCCACCCGCCGTTGTTCGCCGCCGGGTCGCC
>JACSRG010000788.1 GCA_014879865.1 Anaerolinea sp. | reverse complement strand
CGAAGGGGTGAAGTCCCTCTCCCTGAGGGAGAGGGATTTAGGGTGAGGGCAGTTTGCAGACACATCCTAATGAACACGGTATTCAGACCCCACCCCCGCCTCTCCCCGCTTGCGTGTGGGGGTGAGGGGTAATCCGTACCAATTTGTCAAACTGCATTATCATGCCCCTACGTTCCATCTGCGAGAAAAGGGGGTGGGGTTTCTCTATGCTGAGAACGTCCGACTGCACGCGATCAAATCGTCCAGCTTGCGCAGTGCCGCGCCGCTGTCCACCACATCCGCCGCCCGCTTGATGCCGTCGGCTAGATCGTCGGATACGCCCGCCGCCACCAGCGCCGCGCCCGCATTCAGCAGCACGACATCGCGCTTGGCGTCGCGGATGTCACCGCTCAACACGCCGCGCAGAATCGCCGCATTGGTCGGGGCGTCGTCGCCGAGCAGTTCGCTGATGTGCGCACCGCGAAAACCGAAATCTTCCGGCTTGAAGTCGTAGGTTGTGATCTTGCCATCGCGCATGTGGCTGACGTGGTTGGGTCCCGTCGTCGTCAGTTCGTCGAGATTGCCATAGCCGCACACCACCATCGCCGACTTCGACCCCAATTCGCCGAGGACGTGCGCCAGCAGATCGGTCAGGTCGGGGGCAAACACGCCCATCAACTGCCGCTGCGCGCCCGCCGGGTTGGTCAAGGGTCCCAGAATGTTGAAGATCGTGCGGACTTGCATTTCCCGCCGCACGCCGATGGCGTGTTTCATCGCCGGGTGGAGCTTCGCCGCGAACAGGAAACCGATCCCCACCTGATCGACGCACTGCCCGACCTGCTCCGGCGTCAGATCAAGGTTGACGCCCAACTGTGCCAGCACATCGGCGCTGCCGCACTTGCTCGACGCAGCGCGGTTGCCGTGTTTGGCGACGCGCACGCCCGCGCCCGCCGCCACGAATGCCACCGTCGTGCTGATGTTGAATGTGCCGGACTTGTCGCCGCCCGTGCCGCACGTATCCAGCAGATCGCCGCCGTTCGCCGTCGGGACTTGATGCGCATTCGCACGCATCGCCCGCGCGCTGCCGGTGATCTCGTCGTGCGTTTCGCCCTTCATGCGCAAGCCCATCAGGTAGGCAGCGATCTGCGCTTGGGTCGCGCCGCCGCCCATGATCTGGTTCATCACGGCTTCGGCTTCGTCCTGCTGCAAGTGACCGAACTTGCTCACGATGTCAATGGCGCGTTGAATATCCATGTTACGCCCTCACCGGGACGCGGACTTCGAGAAAGTTCTTGAGGATGCGCGCGCCGTAAGCCGTCAAGATGCTCTCCGGGTGGAACTGCACACCGTAGACCGGGTATTCGCGGTGGCGCAGTCCCATGATTTCGCCGCTGTCAGCAAACGCCGTGACCATCAGTTCGGCGGGCAGGGTCGATTCCTCCACGATCAGGCTGTGGTAGCGCGTCGCCTCGAACGGACTCGGCACGCCGACGAACAGCGTATCGCCCTTGTGGTAGATCATGCTCGTCTTGCCGTGCATTAGCTTGCCCGCGCGCAGCACCACGCCGCCATATGCCTGCCCGATGCACTGATGCCCCAAGCACACGCCGAGGATCGGCGTGGTCGCGCCCAGTTCGCGGATCACGTCAAGCGACACGCCGCCGTCGTCAGGGTTGCCCGGTCCCGGCGAAATGACGATGTGCGACGGCTGCAAGGCGCGGACTTCGTCCAGCGTGATCTGGTCGTTGCGCACGACGCGCAAGTCCGCGCCCAGTTCGCCCAGAATTTGCACCAAGTTGTAGGTAAAACTGTCGTAATTGTCGATCACAAGGATCATGTCTTGTTCGCCTCAATTTCACTGACTGCGGCTGTCCGCAAGCCTTCGAGATGCAGGCAGTCATCGACCGCCACGAGAGTCCAACTATCACCTTTGCGGCGCATCGTCGTCACCGACGTGTTGCCGAGGTTTGCGCCGATGGCGTCGTAACCGGGGAACAGGTCTTCCAGCAGCACTTTGAGCGCCGTCGTATGCGTCAGGATGCCAACCGTTTCGCCGCGCGCCTGCTGCATGATGTCGTTATAGGCGGATTTCATGCGCGCCCGCACTTCATCGCGCGATTCCCCGGCGGGAACGCGGTAGGCATTCACATCCTTGAGCATGGATTCGTATTCGTCGGCGTACCATGCGCGCATTTCGTCGAGCGTCAAGCCCTGCCACAAGCCGATGTTGCGCTCGCGCAGGCGTTCATCCGGGATCGCTTCGTAGCCGAGCACACGGCACAGGATTTCCGCCGTTTGCATGGCGCGGCGTAGATCACTGGAGTACAACGCCGACATGCCGATGGTGCGCAAGAACCGCGCCAATGACTCTGCTTGCCGCCGCCCGTGCTCATTGAGCGGTGTGGCGACCCACCCCTGCCAGCGTCCCTGCTTATTCCAATCGGTTTCGCCCGGACGAATGAAGATGATGCGCTCGACTGCCATTTTGAGTGTCCCCTTAGAGTAAGCCCGTTTCGGCGCGGCGGATGGTGACCATCATCGCCCGCGCCTTATTGAGCGATTCTTCGTATTCAGTCGATGGTACACTATCCGCGACCAAACCCGCACCCGCTTGGATATAGATTGTGTCATTCTGAACAAGCGCCGCGCGGATTGTGATACACGTATCCATCGAGCCATCGAAACTGAAATACCCGACTGCCCCGCCGTACACCCCGCGCCGCGTACCTTCCAGCTCCTCGATGATCTCCATCGCGCGGACTTTCGGTGCGCCGCTCAACGTGCCTGCCGGGAAGGTGGCGCGCAGCAGGTCGAAGGCGTTCATCCCGGCGCGCAGTTTGCCCTGCACATTGCTGACGATGTGCATGATGTGCGAATAGCGTTCGATATACATCATGTCGGTGACTTTGACCGTGCCGTAATCGCACACGCGCCCCAAGTCGTTGCGCCCCAAATCCACCAGCATGACGTGTTCGGCGCGTTCCTTCGGGTCTGCCAGCAGTTCGACCTCCAGACGCTTGTCTTCGGCTTCATCCTTGCCGCGTGGACGCGATCCCGCAATCGGGCGGGTGGTAGCGATTCCGTCCTCAAGGCGCACCATCATTTCAGGTGACGCACCGACGAGCGTGAAATCATCGCTAAACTTGAGGAAGAACATGTACGGGGAGGGATTGGTCGCCCGCAGCGCACGGTAGATTGCCAGCGGTGAGGCGTTCGTCTTGCGGCTGAGGCGCTGGCTCAACACGATCTGGAAGGCGTCACCTGCCGCGATGTATTCCTTCGCCGCCAGCACGCCCGCCTCGTAAGCCTCGCGCGTCATGGTCGATTGTAGTTCATCGCTGACCGGTTCGACTTGCTCGGTCGGCACGATTAATGGTTGGCGCAGCGCGGTGACGATCTCGTCGATGCGGCGCAGCGCGTCCGTGTAGGCGGCGTCCTCGTCCCCGGC
>JACSRG010000344.1 GCA_014879865.1 Anaerolinea sp. | reverse complement strand
CCGTGATCGCCGAGCACGCGGGCAGTGAGCGCGCCCCAATGCTCGTCATAGAACACATAGTCGATGCGGATGAACGGCGGCACGAGGCGCGCAAGGCGTCCAAAGCGGGTGAGGTTCGGGAAGGAGAAGCCGAAGCCGACTCCGCTTGCGCGAAATGCGTCACCGTAGCCGGCGGCAATGTGCGCGTAATCCTCAGTCTGATCGGTGATATTGAAATCTCCAACCAGTAGGTGCGGGTTCGCGTCATGGGCTGCCATCTCCAGAACACTGACGATTTCTTGACCGCGCACCGACGAGTCGAAGGGCGGCAGCGTACGCGGGGATACCGGGTGAACGTTGAAGATCGTGATTTCCGTCTCCTCGAACACGAGACGTACGCGCTGCCCACCCAACACCATGTGATCCAGATACAGGTCATCCACAATCGGGTAGCGGCTGAAAATCCCTACGCCGCGCGCAAACGCATCGTTGGCGTGTAAGGCGTGATACGGGTAAAGATCGGCAAGTTCCTCTGTCAGCGCGGCTGCGGTCGGCGACAGCAGTTCTTGCAGCGCGACCACGTCGGCATCGGCTGAACGAATAACGTTCGCCAACCGCGCTGAATCGGTGCTGATGGAAGCCAAATTGTAGGTAAGCACCCGTAGATCGTTCTCCGGGTCGAGGTTGTTGAAGTGCGGCAGAAGCTGCGGCGTATACTGGATGATTATGAGCGCCAGCGCGGGAACATGCACCAGCGCCAACCGTTTGCGCCGCGTTATCACCGGGTAGATGGCGAAGATGAAAGTCGGGAATAGGATGGTCGGCATCAGGCTGCTGATCAGCTCGATAACCCATAGGCGTTCGCCAACCAGCAGCCGCCCGACGAAGTAGCCGATGGTCATCATGCCGAATGCCAAACCGATGACCTGTGCCGCCCAGTTCAATACCTTCGCGGACTGTTTCAAGCGCAATTGCATCACGTTCGCCTAGCCTCCCGGTTGACTGCGACTGCTGCTTATACACGTGCCGCACTGGTTTTCCGCGCAGCGCCAATTGTGGATTTGGAAAATCTGTGCTAGTTTTCGGGTATAGATTCTAGCCGTGAAGATGAGAGATCCCTGTCCGTGATGCAGTTACCGCTCTTTCAAGAAACACATGAACCCGATCGCGCGGCGCTGGATCGCTGTGCCCGCGCTGAGGTCGTTGCGCTCGACGTCGAGACGGAGACGCGCTGGCAGGGAGCAGGACCCAAAGTCGATTATGGTTTGAGCTATTCTGCCGACGTGACCGTGATCGCGTTCGCGTGGCGCACGGGGACTCAGATCGAGACGACCGCGCTCGCCGCACCGTTTGACGACTCGATCCGCGCCTTTCTCAGCGAGTTGTTTCACGAGGACACGCTGATCGTCGCGCACAACGCCGTCTTCGATCTGCGCCAGCTCTCCAAGCTTACGGGCGGGATTGTTCCGCCGCGCATCTGGGATACGCAGTCGATGGCGCGCTTGCTCCACCCGAAGATCGACGTGAGTTACAGCCTGCTCGGTGTGGCGGGGATGCTCGGCATCCCCGTCCCGGAGCGACAGGTCGCACTCAAGGGGCAGCGGGGCAAACTGCACCTGCTCCCGCTCGAACAGACACTTGAATACGCGCAGGACGACGCCCGCCTTTCGTTGGACATCTACGAGAAACAAGTTGCCCTCCCCGCTGATCCCGAACTGATCGCTTGGGAGTGCCGCGCCGTGCGCGAATACTGCATCATGGCGGCGCGGGGCATCCGCTTGAACACGCCCTTTGTCGAACGGCGGTTAATCGCCCTGCGGGAGGAGCGCGAAACCGTCGCCGCTCGTCTGCGCGCCGACGGACTCGACACGCCGGGAAGTTCGCAGGCGCGCGCCCGTTACCTGTACGAGCAAAAGGGTATTCCGCTGCCGAAGTGGGAGCCAAAGTCATGGTTCTTCACGCGGGCGGGGCGCAGACGGTTGTCCGCTACGCCCGGCGCGCGGGTTGAGCTTGGTGATCTCAGCACAGGGTCATACGTGATCGAGGCGTATCTGGAAGACAGCAGCGCTTATGCCGATCAACTGCGTGATCTTGCCGCGTATCTGGAAATCGACTGGCTGATTTCCACGCTCGAAGGCTTGATCGACCACGCGGCGCTCGACGGTCGGCTGCACAGCCTCGTCAGCATCGCCACCGAGTCCGGTCGGCGCGCGTCGAGCTACCCACATATGCAAAACTGGAAGATGCCCGCGATGGCAGGCGTCGCTATCGGCGATGACGGTTTCACGCTGGTCGAAATCGACTACAGCAACGCCGAGAATGTCATGGCGGCGTTGATCTCCGGCGATAACAACCTCGCGGCGGCATGTCGCGCCGAGGATTTCCACAGCACGATGGCGGCGCGGTATTTCGGCGAGGCGTGGGAGCGCGCCGATGCATCTCAACGTAAGAATCTGCGCGGTATGTCGAAGAAGATCACCTATGGAACGGCATACGGCATGGGCGCGGAACGGCTCGGCGAGAGCATCGGCGTTTCGACCGACGAGGCGCGCCGTTTGATACAGGCGAAGGATGCCGCTTTCGCACAAGTCACCAGAATGCGCGCGGCGGCACAGCAGCAGGTGCGCGCGACCAATCTGCTTAAGCTGTGGACGGGGCGTCCGGTCGCCGTGCCGACGCCGTTCGTCGCATGGAACTATTTGTGTCAGGGTGGGGTAGGGGAAATGCTCAAGCGGGCGATTGTGGTCGTGGCAGAGACTTACCGCGCGCGGGGAATGCGGTCACGCGTCGCCCTCGACATGCACGACGCGCTGATCCTCGAAATCGCGCACGACGAATGGGGTGACGCGCTCGACCTTGCCAGCGACATCATGGCGCACGTCACCCCGGAAGCGCTGATGCAGCGCACTACTCCGCCGATCCGCTGGATCGCGCAGCCGAACCTGAACGAGAATCAGGGCAAATGGGGCGCGGAACAGCCCCATTTCCCGTATGGCTAGTACACCTTGATCAGTTCGACTTTGAAGATCAGCGTGGCGTTCGGCGGAATGACGCCGGGAGCGCCGTGCATCCCGTAGCCGAGTTCTGCCGGGATGGTCAATTCGTAGATCGAACCCGTCGGCATCAACTGGACGCCTTCCGTCCATCCGGCGATCACCTGATTGAGGAAGAATGTCGCCGTTTCGTCGCGTTGGTACGAGCTATCGAACACCTTGCCGTTGATCAGCTTGCCTTCGTAGTGGACTTCGACTTCGGTGTTCGCGTTTGCCGGACGAATGCCCGTGCCCTGCTTCAAGACTTTGTACTGCAACCCGCTGGCGGTAGTGACTACGCCTTCTTTCTTGGCATTCTCAACCAAGTACTGCTTATCTGCTGCCGACATGCGATCTCCTCATTTCCGTCTGATGGTGTGTCATGCCGGAAAACTATAAACCGTTTTGGCTGCTGC
>JACSRG010000786.1 GCA_014879865.1 Anaerolinea sp. | reverse complement strand
GTATGGTATTTTAGCGTCTTCCGCCCTTCGGAGGAAAGGGTTTGCGTAGAGGCAACCTGCCGCGCATTCGTGCGTACTTGTTCTGCCAATTTTGGTTCGCCAAGCTGGAACAAGCGGGTCGCCAGTTTTTCCAGTCGGCTGGTCGCTTCGATGAAATCGCCTTCTTCCAGCGCGTCCTGCGCGCGTTCCTGCATCCGGTAGAGCGTCAGGCGACCGAGCGCGTCGAGGATCGCGGGTGGAGTTTCTTCTTGTGGTGGATTACTGTTGATACCAAGTGAAGTATCGCTGAGTGCTTGAAAACGGCGTTGATCGTTCGCAAGGATGTCCCCGGCGGCGACCATGCGCGCAATCGAGCGGTAGCCTTCCGCCATATTTGCGGGCAGTTCGAATTGCAGCAGGATCGACGTGGTCAGGTTGATCTGCAAAGCGCCGAGCGGGATAACGCCTTCATTTGCGGGAAGCGACTGCGGGTGCGGCGTCAGCTTGAATGCCGATTCCAGCTTCACGCCGATGTCCGGCGCAACCGAAATTGACAGGCGTTCAGCAAAGACGTTCGACAGGCTGCGCACATGCTGATCGAGGAACGATACGACTGCCCCGGACGACTTGATATAGGAGGATGTCCCGCCCGTCACCGACGCGAGCTGGTCAAGGAACTTATCATTCCATTCGTCGCCCAAGCCCAAAGCGCTGATCCCGATACCTTGCTGCGTAACCTGCTGTGCGAGGCTGATGCAGCGATCTTGATCGCCGTAGGTGTTGCCGTCGGTCAGCATGATCACGTGGTTGACGAGGCGCGGTGCAAGGAACTTGCGGTTTTGTTCGACGCCCGCCGACAACCCCCGGTAGATTTCCGTGCCGCCGAAGGGCTTCAACATAGTGATGCGTGCCTTGAGACCCGGCTTGTCCGTGACCATCGTCGCCGGAATGATGACATCGGCGTGATCGTTGAAGGCGACGACGGAGAGAATATCCTGCGGGGAGAGGTGATCGATGATCTTCAGGGCGGCGCGCTGCACCCGCTCGATGCGCCGTCCGCTCATCGAATTGCTTTTGTCGAGGACGAGCGTCAGGTTGACATGAGTCTGCTGGCGCAGTTCCTCCTGCATCTCTTTCGCGCGCGGATCGGGCAAAATCTCTGCCAGCATGTAGACGACTTGTGGTTCGGTGAGGGGGAGTAAATTGCGCTTACTCGGCGTCACGCGCAGCGAAAACGTCAGCGCGTCGGCAGGGCGTTTTCTTGCCTCTTCATCATAGGCAAAGCGCTCGCTTGGGCTGAGGAGCAAATTATACGCGGCGGTGATGTCCGTGAACTGTGCGGCTGCTCCCGGATTACCTTGCTGCTTATCGGGGTGCAGCCGACGTGCCGCGCGCCGATAAGCGTCACGAATTTCGTCGAGCGTGGCGTTATTAGGAACGCCTAAGACCGCATACGGATCGAAATCTACGGGCATGGACGTATTTATCCCGGCATATTCAGCAAGATCACCGTTACATTATCTAATCCGCCGCGCTTATTAGCAAGTGCTACGAGTTTATTACAGGCGTCTTGTGGATTGACATTTTGTCGCACAATATCGACGATTTCTTTCTCTTGCACCTGATTCCACAAGCCATCGCTGCATACGATGACGCGTGATTTCGGGGGCAGGCGGCGAAACATCGTATCGACTTCCACGATTTCGTTTTGACCGAGTGCGCGGTACAGCACATTCTTCTGCGGGTGATCGGCTGCTTCTTCCTGCGTGAGCTGATCCAGTTCGATCAAGCGCTGCACCAGCGAATGATCGCGCGTGAGCTGCTCGATCCCGTCCTTGGTCAGCAGGTAGATGCGGCTGTCGCCGACATGCGCGACATAGGCGAGATCGCCGATCAACACCAGCCCGCTGAATGTTGTGCCGCCATCGGGCACCTGCGTCATGATGTCGCTGTTGGCTTTCTGGATCGCCTGCGTCAGCAGTTCGGTGATCGGCTCTTGGCTGTCGTTTTGCCCCTTCAACATCGGCAGGTAGATTGTGCTCGTCACCTGTATGGCAACCGTCTTGACCGCCAGCGCCGATGCTTTCTCGCCGTCGTGATGACCGCCCATGCCATCGGCGACGATGAACAGACCGAAGTCGGGGCGTTCGTCGGCGCTGCGGCTGCCAGCGTAAAATGCCACCGACGCATCTTGGTTGTTGCTGCGAACCATGCCGACATCGCTTAATTGACCAAAGGTCAGGTGATCGCCACCGATATAACTCAGCAGCGACTCTTGCGCTAGGGGGCGTGTCGCGCCGTCGGGAATCAACGGTTGGGGCGGAATTTCCTGCGTGATCAGCGGCGAGGTCTCCGGCAATGGCTGCTCGGTACGCGGGGCGGACGGCGTCGCCGGAGACGGCGCAGGTGTCCCGTTGTCGGCGGGTTTGGGCTGATTAAGGATGCGACGGAACAAGTTCATGTTGGTCTCCGAGAGATGCAATTTAGCTGCCGAGAGGGAAGGCGTATAAGATGTGATCCATTGAACCGATCAGGACGACATCCCCCGCGACACAGGGCGCAGCCGTAATCGCGCCGCCTGTCTTATATTTCCAACGCTCTTTGCCGGTATCGGCGCTCAAGCAGTAGAAATAACCATCCGTTCCACCGAAATAGACCGCATCTTTGTGAACGAGAGGGGAGGCGACGATAGGTTTCCCTGATTCAAACTTCCATTTTTCGCGTGCGTTCTGAGCGTTGACGGCATAGAGATTGCCATCGGTCGAGCCGAAGTAGACCAGCCCTTTGTTTTCGGTGGGCGATGAGATGATCGCGCCGGTGGTGCGGAAACGCCACGAGTTGAAGCCCGTGTTCGCGTCGAGCGCATACATGAAGCCATCGCCGGAGCCGATATAACAGATGTTGTCAACCGGATGAACATAGGGCGATGAGATCACATTGCGCCGCGCGCGATACGTCCATTTACGCGTGCCGGATAGAGTCAAGCCGATGATTTCGCCTGATTCCGCGCCGACGATCACCAGTTCGTTGGTCACGTAGGGACGCCCGCGCACGGGGGCTTCCATGTTGAATGCCCAGTGCTGGCGTCCGTTTGGTGCGGCGAGGGCGTAAATCTTGCCGTCATCGCTGCCGAAGAAGATGAAGTTATGCGCGACGCGCGGCGTGCCGCGAATGCGATCTTTTGTGGCGAACGTCCAGCTAATGCGTCCGGTACGGTAATCGACGGCGTAAAAAGAAAAGTCCTCCGAACCGAACACAACGGTGCGGTTCGTTTCGTCGAGCACGGGCGCGGACGCGAGGCCACCCTTCGTGGCGAACTTCCACACGAGCTCTCCGCCATCCAGCTTGATCGCCCAGACGTTGCTGTCGTACGAGCCGACGAACACCATATCGCGCGTCGCGGTCGCCCCCGAACGGATTTCATCCTCCGTCTTGAACATCCACTTCGGCTCCATGATGTTGGTTTC
>JACSRG010000784.1 GCA_014879865.1 Anaerolinea sp. | reverse complement strand
CGCTGGTCGATGCGCATGGCGGTGTGATCGGCTTCGAGAGCCAGCCCGGTATCGGCAGCACGTTCTACTTTCGCCTACCCATTCAGCAGCACGCTGTCAAGGAGTAGCCCACTATGCAGCATTATCTGTATGTCGAAGATGACCAGAAAAGCCGGGAAATCATGCGCTTGATGATGGAACGGGTCGTCAAGGACTGCACGCTGACCATGCTGGACAGCGGCATCGGCTTCATGGAAAACCTCGCGCAGCTTGCCACCTGCCCGACGATGATCCTGCTGGACATCCAGATGCACCCTTTCGACGGGTTCACGCTGCTGGCGCTGCTCCGCGCCGATGCGCGCTACGCCGCGATCCCGGTCGTCGCTCTGACCGCCAGCGTCATGAACGAGGAAGTCGAACAACTGCGCTGCGCGGGATTCTCCGGCGTGATCGCCAAGCCGATCAGCCCGCACACTTTTCCGAAGCTCCTCACGCAATTGCAGAACGGCGAAGCCGTCTGGTACATTACGGATTAACCGAAAACAAGAAGGCAGCTATGACCAAGACCGCCCTGATTATCGACGACAACAAAGCCAACCGCGACGTGCTGACGATGATGCTCAAGACCAACGGCGTCAGCCCGGTGAGCCTCGACAGCCCGCGCTTTCTCGCCGACTCCCTCGCGCAGATCGACCACATCGACGTGGTATTCCTCGATCTGGAATTCCCGAATTACAACGGGTTGGATCTCGTCAACTACCTGCGCGAACAACCGACGCTCTCCGGCGCGCCGATTGTCGCCTACACCGTCCATACCAGCGAAGTCGAAACGGTGCGCGACGCGGGCTTCGACGGCTTCCTCGGCAAGCCCCTCAAACCGCATCGCTTCGCCGGTCAGCTCCAGCGCATCCTCAACGGCGATGCGGTCTGGGAAGAATAGCGCCCGGCTAAATCCGTAACTGCGTGTTGAACAGCGCCGCGTAGACACCCCCGCGCGCGATCAGTTCGTCATGCGTCCCCTGCTCGGCGATCCCGGTTTCCGTCAGCACGAGGATACGCTGCGCGTTGCGGACAGTAGACAGGCGGTGCGCGATCACGAGCGTGGTGCGGTTGTTCGACAGCCGCTCCAACGACTCCTGCACGGCGCGTTCGCTCTCGTTGTCAAGCGAGCTGGTCGCCTCGTCAAAGATCAGGATCGGCGGGTTCTTCAGAAAAACGCGGGCGATGCTCAAGCGCTGCTTTTGCCCGCCCGACAGCTTGACGCCGCGCTGCCCGATGTCGGTCGCGTAGCCATCCGGCAGCGCCATGATGAACTCGTGCGCGTTCGCCTGCTTGGCAGCGGCGATGATCTCGGCGTCGGTCGCGTCGAGCTTGCCATAGCGGATATTGTCCGCGACCGTCCCGGCGAACAAATACACATCCTGCTGCACGACGCCGACATTCTGCCGCAGTGAGCGCAAACAGATACGGCGAATATCCGTACCGTCAAGCAAAATCGCCCCGGCGCTGACCTCATAGAAACGCGGGATCAGCGAACACAGCGTGGTCTTGCCCGCGCCGGACGTGCCGACCAGCGCGATGTATTCCCCGGCGCGAATGGTCAGCGACACATCTTTGAGGACGTAGCTCTGTTCGTCGCGATACTTGAAGCTGACGCCCGTGAATTCAATCTCCCCATCGACGCGCGCCAGATCGACCGCGTCCGGCGCATCCTGAATCGCCGGTTCAATCTCCATGATCTCCATGAAACGGTCGAAACCCGTCAGCCCCTCTTGCAGCAGCCGCGCGATGTTGACCGCTCGCTGAATCGGCTCGACGAGGATGGCAACGCACAGCAGGTAGGTCGGCAGCGCGGCAAGCTCCAGCGTTCCGTTGACGATGCTGATCGACACGCCGATGATCACGCCGATGGTCAGCAGGCGGGTGAACGCATTCATGCCGGAGTCGAAATACATCTCGCTGTGGTAGCCCGCGCTCCGGCTGTCCAAAAAGCGATTGTTGGCGTAGGCGAATTTCTCCCGCTCGACGGTCTCGTTGGTGAACGACTTCACCACGCGGATGCCCGACAGCGTGTCTTCGACCTGCGCGTTGACATCGCCGATGCGTTCGCGGCTGCGCCGCAGCGCGGCGTTCATGCGCCGGTTGAAGTAGAAGGCATACGCCGCCATGACGGGCAGTACGAGGAAGATCAGCAGCGCGAGCGGCGGGTTCAGGCTAAACAGGATGGCGAACACGCCGGCGAACTTCAGCACGGCGATCAGCAGGTCTTCAGGACCGTGATGATACAGTTCGGAGATCGCCAGCAGATCGTTGGTGATGCGCGACATCAACTGCCCGGTGCGCTGCTCGTCATAGAAGCTGAACGAGAGGCTCTGGTAATGGTCGAATAGGTCGCGGCGCATGTCGCTTTCCATGCGCGCGCCCATCATATGCCCTTGATAGTCAACATAGGCGTTGCAGATCGTGTGCAGGGCAACCAGCCCGACCATGATCGCGCCGACCATGTAGATTTGCGCGGGCACATCCGGCGCGTCTCCGCTCAAGATCGTGCCCGTGATATGCTGCGTCAGCAGCGGGAGCGCCAGCGTCACCGCCGAGACGATGACGGCGCAGAACATGTCGGTAACCAGTAAGCCAAGATACGGCTTGTAATACGAAAGGAAGGTCTTCATCCGTCCGGTGAGAAAGGTCGTGCTCAAATAGGCTTATCCTGCTGAGTTTTTCGGTTCACAACCATTTTATACGGGTCAGAATAGACAAGCAAGCGGCAGCTTACTCCACGCAGTTGGACATGCTATACTTGCCAAAAGCCTTAGGATACCCGACGATGGCTAACACAATTGAACCGCATTCGACGGATGAGGCAGCCAAAAACCGCATCGCCCAAGACCGGATCGAACGTCTGCATGCCTTGACCGCCGCGCTGTCAGAATCGCTCACACTGCGCCAAGTGACCGACGCCATCCTCAAACACAGTGTGGATGGGCTGGGCGCGCGCGCGGGCAGTGTCACAGAAGTGAGCGCCGATCAGCAGAATCTAGAAGTGATCGCGTGGCGCGGCTACTCCGCCGAGCTCATGGCGGTCTGGCAGAGCTTCCCTATCAGCGCTCCGACCATGCTCGGCGAGTGCGTCCGCTGTGAAGAGGGCATCTGGGTCGAGAACCGCGACGCGTTGACCACCCGCTTTCCGCACATCCAGCCCATGCCCGACTATCACGCGTGGGTGGCGCTTCCATTGATCGCCAACGGTCAGACCGTCGGCGCAATTGGACTCAGCTTCGTGCAGGCGCACCACTTTGATGCGTCCGAACGTGCCTACATGATGACGCTGGCGCATTACTGCGCGCAGGCGGTGCAGCGTGCGCGCCTGTATCAAGCAGAGGCAGACGCGCGCGCCGAGGCGGAACAAGCCAACCAGACCAAGAATCGCTTTCTGGCTATGATCTCGCACGAACTGCGCACACCGTTA
>JACSRG010000352.1 GCA_014879865.1 Anaerolinea sp. | reverse complement strand
AAATCGGTCAGCGCGGCGGGCTGCTCGACCTGCGGGATCGCGTCGGTGACGGTCAGCGGGGCGTCACACAGCGCGGCGATGGCTTGCAGGCGCTCAAGCGTAGGGTCGGGGACGACGATTTGAACCGTGCCGTCCGCCAGTGCCTCATCAAGAATTACCATTTCTCCTATACTGCTCTCATTAAGTGTTGGCTGTCCTCCGCTTATCAGTAGTCTTCCGCCATATTGACTATAGGAGACTGAGTCTAGACTGAGATTTGTTCGATAAGACTGTATCAACTCACCCGAATCCAGATTCCACACAGCCAATGTGCCATCCGTCGCGCCGCTGACAACTTCGCTTCCCAAGTCATTCGCGTCAATGGAGGCTATTCTTACGTTTCCAGCGCGCATAACGCTTTCATCAAAGCGGGTTGTGCGAACTTCAGGGGCGCTTAACGCTACGATGTCCCAGAGGCGCACCGTACCATCTGCGACCCCAAAGACGAGTAGGGGATCACTAGCTACCCATGTGACGCTTGTGGGAACGACGAAGATTTCTGAAACAGGCTGGTTCATGTCGCGCATCACGGTCATGGTCTGGGTCACGACGCCTGTGGCTGCATCCCAGATTTTCACCGTTCGATCCACACTGGCTGTTGCGATTTGAGCGCCGTTCGCCCGCCAAGACACTTCCATTATAAAGTTGCTATGCCCATAAACTCTGTAAAGCAGGGTAGCACTCGGCAGATCCCAGACTTCTAAGGCATCATGGGCAACGGCAATGCGATTGCCCTGCGGATTCCAAACAAAGGAATGCATATAGGATGCGGCTTGGAGGGTCAGATCGCGCCGTGCTGATTGACTGCTTTCCACTCCAGACCAGATTTCCAATACCGATCCATTGCCAATGGCAAGTCTTGTGCCATCCGGACTCCACTGGGGTGGGGCAATTTGCTCTAACATTCCAACTTGCTCCCAAACCGTTTGTCCAATTGTTACGTCAACGACTTGAACACTGTTTCCTTGCGCTATGGCGATATAACTGTTGTCAGGACGCCAGCTCGAATAGGTCGCTGTTGTTCCCTGTGCATCAGAGCCTATCGTACTTGAGCCAAACAAGAAAATTATCGAAACCACCGACATGAAAACGATGTAACGGAGAGTGGTCATAGCTGTTCCTGCGACTTGGCGACATCCTAACAATACTGCTTGATTATGCGCTGTTGGTGGCTGTGGCTATACAGCGGTTCGGTGACGACTCCCCTACGAAGGTTAAATCTCAGCATGACCCATAACGCATGGTTCACAGTTGGGCAGTGATTATGCTAGAATAGCAAAATGGCTTCCCGACTCGCTAAGGATGTGGCATGGATAGACCCGAAGGCTCGAAGCGGCACGAAATTCTCACGTGGGAAGATGTCGATAAGCTGATCGACGTGCTGATCCCGCAAATTCGGGGGATCGGCTTGTTTGATGGCATGATCATGATCACGCGCGGCGGCGTGATCCCCGGCGGGATGCTGGCGGAAGCGCTCGGCATCACGCGCTTGCTGACCGCTGCGGTCGATTTTCCTGCCGAAACGCAAGGCACGCCCGGTCTGATGGCGTGGCCCCAGTTTTTGCAGTTTCCCGAAGCCAGCTTGCTCACCAACCGTCGCATGTTGATCGTCGATGATGTGTGGGGCAGTGGTCGGACGAGCATCTCTGTCCGCGAGCGGGTGATCAGCGCGGGCGCTACCGGGTTCATGTGCGTGCTGCATTACAACCCCTACCGGTCGCTGTTCACGAAAGAACGCCCCGACTTCTACGGCGCGGTGACGGATGCCTACATTGTGTACCCGTGGGAGGTGGATCGCGGTTTGCGTGGGCTGGCGATGAATTTACCAGATATGAATTAGAAAATTGAGAATGTTTGCATCATTCCTACACTTCTGCTGATATAATCAGTATAACAATTTCGTGAATCATAATGTAGCGCCAATGGCGCTTTCGGGCTACAGGCGGTGTTTCTTAGCTGGTCATCGCTCTGTCTAGTGGTGTACCGCTCATTCTCGTAAGGTGTGTGTTTAGATGGATATTTCAAAGCCCGGCGTGGAACAAGAACAAGGGTTTGCCGATGAATTTCGCGCCTTGCTGGATTCGTCGCTCGGTAGTTACAACCCGCCGCAGCGTGGGGAAATTCGTAACGCGACGATCTTGCAGATCGATGAACGCGAAGTCATCGTTGATATGGGGGCTAAACGCGACGGGATCGTCCCCGTGCAAGACCTCGAACGGCTTGACCCGAAAGTTCGGGACGGGCTGAGGGTCGGCGCAGAAATCCCGGTGTATGTCATCAATCCCCGTGATCAAGACGACAATTTGATCGTCTCGATCAACATGGGTTTGCAGCAGTACGATTGGGAAAAAGCCCGGTCACTGTTGGAAACCGAAGAAATCGTGCGCGTGAACGTCAAGGGACACAATCGCGGTGGTATCCTCGTGCAGTGGAACCGCCTCGAAGGGTTCATCCCCAGTTCGCACTTGATGTCTACGGGCGCGTCCGGTGGGCGCGAGTCGTGGGATGATCTGCTCACGGCAGAACTCAACGTCAAGGTGATCGAAGTCGATCAGGCGCGCCGCCGTTTGATCTTCAGCGAACGCGAAGCGCAGCGCGAATGGCGCGCCCAGCAGAAGGCGCGTTTGCTGGCGGAACTGAAGGAAGGCGATATCGTCAAGGGCACGGTGACGGGCTTGCGCGATTTCGGCGCGTTCGTCAACCTCGGCGGGGCGGACGGCTTGATCCATGTCAGTGAACTGGCGTGGCATCGCGTCGATCACCCGCGTGATGTGCTGCGCGTTAACGAAGAAATTCAGGTCTACGTGTTGAGCCTTGATCGCGGCGCAAACCGGATCGCGCTCTCGCGCAAGCGCCTGCTCGATGACCCGTGGGAAGCCGCTGCCGAGAAGTATCACGAAGGGCAGTTGGTCGAAGGCACGGTCACGAACGTGGTCGATTTCGGCGCGTTCGTCGCGCTGGATGACGGGCTGGAAGGTCTGCTCCACTTGAGCGAAATGGGCGACGGTTCGTTGAAAGAGCCGCACTCGTATGTCAAGAAGGGCGACCGCCTGAAACTGCGCATCAGTCACCTTGAGCCGGAAAAGCGGCGGGTCGGCTTTACGCAGCGCTGGGGCACGGAAGCGGGCGATCTGCCGCCGGAAGCGATGGCGGGCGGCGCTCCCGCTGCGGAAGCCGCACCGGAAGCTGCCCCGGAGTCAGTGTCGGACACTCCGACTGAGGCGGCGACCGAATCCGGCGATACCCCCGCTGCCGAATAAGCGGACAATTTCAGTCGAACGACGAACCCCTCTCAGCCTGAGAGGGGTTTTTGTTTGCCCGTCGGCAGCGGTATTTGCCGATCTTCCCCCCCATTGGCGATAATAGAGGTGACTCAATTCAGGAGGAAACGACGACATGGCGATTCTCGGTATCGACATTGGCGGCTCCGGCATCAAAGGGGCTCCTGTAGACACGATGGAAGGCACATTACTCGCACCGCGTTTTCGCGTAGAGACACCGCAGCCGCCAACCCCGATCAGCATGGCGCACAGTGTCGCCGAAATTGCTCGCTATTTTCGCTGGGAAGGGTCGATTGGCTGCGGCTACCCCGGCGTGATCAAGCATGGGCGGACGATGAGCGCGGCGAATCTGCACCCCGACTGGATCGGGATCGAAGCGGAGAAGATGCTCACCGAGGCGACGGGCTGCCGCGTGACGCTGATCAACGATGCGGACGCCGCCGGGCTGGCAGAACTGCGCTTTGGGGCGGGCAAGAACAACCCCAACCCGGTGTTGATGCTGACCATCGGCACGGGGATCGGTTCGGCGCTGTTCGTCAACGGGCATCTCGTGCCGAATACCGAGCTCGGACACCTGATCGTGCGCGGCAAGGACGCCGAGCATCGCGCGTCGGATCGCGTGCGGGTGGAAAAAGACCTGAGTTGGAAGCAGTGGGCGGCACGTTTTAACGAGTATCTGGCATATGTCGAAATGCTGTTTTCGCCCGATATGATCATCATCGGCGGCGGGGTGAGCAAGCGGTTTGACAAGTACGCGGGATACTTGCAGGCGCAAGCGCAGATCGTCCCGGCACTACTGCTGAATGACGCGGGCATCATCGGCGCGGCGATGAATGCGGTCGAACACGAGACCCACTAAAAACTAGCGTAACGCAGCCGCGACTCGCGCTTTATTTCAAGACGAATATAATCATAGGCAGCGAGTCCGGCTCGTTTTTAGAGACCAGCGGGGAGAAGCGGACATGCAGCAGCAGCGCAAGCCACAGCCCGACGATGAAGAAAAACTGGGAAGACAGTCACAGGTTAAGGCTGCGCCTGACGAAAATACGTTCAGCTACCGGTCGCAGCCCCCGACTCCCCAATCCGCGCAAGCCGCGCCGACCGTAAGTCAATACGGAGGAAAGCGCAGCGCCTTCCTCAAGGAACTACCATTCTTTGGTCGTTTCCCCCGCCCTGATCCAAGTTTCGCTCTCATCTCCGAGTGGCAATTAGAAGATTTATTCAATCAAAATGATATTCCACCTGATGTTCAGGAGAAAATCAGGGCAGACCTGCGCTTTTTGGATGCCGAACTCATGCCCGCTTTTCGTGAGCGCGATTATCAGGCAAAGCTGAGCCAAAATCGCGTGCGTTCGTCCCCGCTGATTTACTCGCTGATCGGCACGCTGGAAATCATGATGGCAATTCTGGTCGCCAGCAGCCTCGATTCTAATCCGGCGTTGGTTCCCATTTGGGCGTTTATCGGGACAGTGCTGGCGGTCACGGCGATCACACTGATCACGGTGAGCAACCGGGAAGCGCCGGTGCGCATGTGGCTCACGAATCGCGCCCGCGCCGAGGCGCTGCGGCGCGAACACTTTCGCTACCTGCTGAACTTAGCGCCGTATGATCGCGTACAGGGCTACCAGCGGCGCGCACTGCTGTCGCGCCGCGCCGCGCAGATCAATCGCGGCGTCGCTCCATCGTGATTGAGAACGCTAGACATTTGAATTCCAACGCTCGTCGGCGGCTTCGATGTACTGCTCAGGATCGCGGCTGAGCGCGCCCCACTGCGCGGTTTCGACTTCCATAACGCTCAAAGTTGCCTCCGCCGCCTGTGTGAAGCTGCGCAGAAATGCCGCATCATCCATTTCAAAATCTGGGGAGAGCGCGTTCGCGGTTTGCATTTCTTCGCTGCTGTGCTCATAAAGTTCAATCATGCGCGCGTGCTGGTACGTTTCGATCATGGACGTGAACAGCAAGCTCAAACCGGCTGCCGTCCCCGAAATCAGTATTGCCGCGATCACCACTGCTTGGGTCAGCCCGCAGTCGCCAGTCGGTGTGCCCGTGATACACTGCCCCGGATTGATGGCGACGAGCAGCCCGACGAGGGTGAACGCCAGCGCCGAGAGCAGGGTACTCAGCACCCGGTATTGAGATGTTGTGTTGGAGGCGGCGCGATAGCGATTGATCGCGATTCTGTAATAGGTCTGCTGATCTTGATGCACGAATCGGTCAAACATCAGATACAAGGCGCGAACATATTCTCGACTGGGCAGGCTGGCATCGCGCAGGGTTTCGCGGGCTTGCTTGGCGGCGATCCGTTCCTCGACGTCGGAACGCTGGCGCACGCCCGGTGCTTCGGCTTGCGCGTCCCACGGGAATTCGAGTTCTGCCACGAGGTCGGTGAAACGGTAGTAGGCAGCAGTCAGCGATTCGACATCGGTGATCGGCTCACGCAGCGCGGCGATCTCCTCACCATAGGCGTAGTAGGGGACGTGCTTGATCTGCGCCTGATCGAAATATGCACTCAGATTGCAGCGATCCAGCCCGTAGAGCTTGGCGAACAAGCCTTCGAACAGGGGTTGATAGCCGAATGCCTGTGAGGTGCGCCATTCCTGCCGGAGCTGGAGTTCGCTCATCTCGATGCGCGAGACGAGCGGGAAGACACTGTAACCGCGCTCGTCGGTCGATTTTAAGCGGTAATCGACGGCTTTTTGCAGCATGGTGTTCAAACCGAGCAGGCTTTGCCGGTTCGGGGTGAACACGACGACCAGTTGATCGGGCAGGATCGTCGTGCAGATGCCGCTGGTATCGGTCAAGCCGGTGCGCGAGTCGATCAGCACGTAGTCATACATGCCCGCGAGTTGGGTGGCGAACTCGGTGAACACCCAAGGGGCTTGGGCGTAGAGCGCGTCCCACTTGAATTCGTTGATCCGTCCCGAATAGCCGCTGTCGAAGCGTCCGGCTTTCATCAGCGCCACGCCGTCGATGTCGGTTTGCATGATGAACGACGAGAGCTTGCCGAACAGCGCCGAGGTTAGGTCGGGCGCTGCGGTGGGCTGCGGCGACGTACCAAGCTGATCGCGGATTTGCACGAACAGGTCGATTAAGCCGGGGAAATAATCCAACTGCTCTTCTTGATTGCTCTGGGTAACGACGTAGCGGTTCAAACGACTGCGGAAGTAGCGGTGCAAGCCCGGCGCTTCCAAGTCCCAGTCGATCATCAGCACGCGCTGGCGCATTTCGTTCGCCAGCAAACAGGCGATATTGGCGACCGCCATCGTGCGCCCCGTCCCGCCCTTGTAGGAATAGAAGGTGATGATTCGTCCGTTTGGCATGGTCACCTCGCTAGCGGAAGGGGAGCACAGGTTCGGGCGCAGCGACCAGCCCTTCGTTCACCATCCACGATTTCGTCTCTTCCTCGTCGGTCAGGCGAAAACTGCGGCAGTCCTCGCCCAATGTGGATTCGACACGGCGCAGCCGCTTGTAGCATTCCTCGATCTGGCGCGCGATTCTGAAGATTTCGTTGGAGAAGAACGCCGCCCGATCAAGTTTTGTATGGAGTTTGAAGCGGCTCATATCGACGTAGTTCTTTTCCCCGGCGATCATGCGCGGCGGGTCGCCCATCAGGCGGATCGGGATGATAAACCCGATAGCGTCATCGCCGAGCAGGGCGCGGCGCTTCTGTTCGAAGGCGCGCATCGCTTGATATTCGCGGGCACAGTAGACTTTGTCGTAGGTGAAGTACTGCGGCGTGAACACGGTGACCATGCACACGCTGCTGCAAATGGCTTTGGCAATGGTGATGTTGAAGTCCTCGCCGGGGGCGATTTCGTAGCGGTCTTGCCAGACGTGTTCCCCGTGCGGCAGATCCATTTCACGCAGATAGGCTTCGAGGGCAGGTTTGAGCTGTGTGACAAAACGTTCGCTCAATCCACCGGTGTGCCGGTAACTGATGAAACAGCCGTGCGTTAGCGTCATCTCCCGCATCCCCGCCGAAAACATCAACAATGCCTAATTTATCTTACTACTGTACCCGTTTTCCAGAATCGTGCCAATAAGCTTGCCGAGCGCGGGTCTATGGCATGGAATGGGCGGTTTCGCGCGCGGGGCAGGCTGCGTTAAAATATAACCTTGTTTGAGACTTTATGGGACGCAATCCATGCCTAACCAACACAATGATTTTCTGTTCCGGGGGGATATTGCCGAGCTTGACCCCGATGTCGCGGAACTAATCCGCCATGAAACCGCGCGGCAAGAGCGGTATTTGATCCTGATCCCGTCGGAAAGCACCGTGCCGAACGCCGTGCGCGAGGCGCTGGCGTCGCCGTTCCACAACCTGTATGCGGAAGGCTATCCGCTGGATGAAACGCGCACGATGTCACAGGCGGACATTCTCAACTACAACGCCCGCCTGCCGGAATACCGGCGCATCGCCGACAAGCGCTACTACAAGGGGACAGAATACGCCGACATCGTCGAAGCGCTGGCGCGGCGGCGCGCGGCGGAATTGTTCGCCACGCCGCAGTACAGCGCCGACAAGCTGTTCGTCAATGTGCAGCCGCTTTCCGGCGCGCCGGCAAACAGCGCGATCTTCACCGGCTTGCTGACCGTCGGCGACACGATCATGGGGCTGGATTTGCTGCAAGGCGGGCATTTGACGCACGGCAGCCCGGTCGCGCGCAGCGGCAAGCAGTACAAGGCAGTCAGCTATGGCGTTGACCCGGTGACGGAACGCCTCGACTACGACGCGATCCGCGCGCTGGCGCTCGAACATCGCCCCAAGCTGATCATCGCGGGTTACACGAGCTACCCGTTCCCGCCCGACTGGAAAGCGTTCAAGCAGATCGCCGAAGAGGTCGGCGCGTACCTGATGGCGGACATCGCCCACGTCGCGGGCTTGGTGATCGCCGGGGTGTTCCCGTCGCCCGTCGGGATCGCCGACGTGGTCAGCTTCACCACGCACAAGACGCTGGCGGGTCCGCGCGGCGCGATCATCATCACGCATCGCAGCGACGTGGCGAACAAAGTGGATCGCGCGGTCTTCCCCGGTGAGCAGGGCGGTCCGCATGTCAACAGCATGGCAGGGCTGGCGGTAGCGCTGCGCCTCGCCTACACCGACCAGTTCCGTGCGTTGCAGCAGCAGACAGTCGCCAATGCGACGCGCCTCGCGGCGAAGCTCGAAGCGCGCGGACTGCGCATCCCATACGGCGGCACGGGCAGCCATATGGTGCTGGTCGATTGCAAGAGCGTCGTCGGCGCGGACGGCACGACCCTCAGCGGCGACATCGCGGCGCGCATCCTCGATCTGGCGGGGCTGGTGTGCAACCGCAACACCATCCCCGGCGATCCGAGCGCGTTACGCGCGTCGGGTATCCGCTTGGGTACGCCTTGGGTGACGCAGCGCGGCTTCCGTGAAGCGGAGATCGATCAGCTTGCCGACTTGATCGCCGATCTGCTGCAAGCCTGTGTCCCGTTCAGCTACACGGGCAAGAAGCGCGCCGAAGCACGGGCGAAGGTCGATTTCGACACGTTCCAGCGCGTCAAGAACGCGGTGCGCGATCTGGCGGGCAGCGTGGGGATCGACACGCGCGCGGGTGACGAAGATTACCCGCATTTCTACTACATGGATGGAGCGGCGGGCGGTTGGACGACGCTGGCGATTCACGACATCGGTCACGCTGATCCGGCGAACTTCCTGCAAACCGTTCTGACGAGCGATGTGCTGGCGCTTGGCTTGGGCGAACAGCAGCCGACGCTCGTGCTGGAAGCCGACGGCTCGATCATGGCGCGCGGCGTCGTCGAACGTTCGGCGAATC
Organism: Anaerolinea sp.; assembly: GCA_014879865.1. Classification (GTDB taxonomy): domain Bacteria; phylum Chloroflexota; class Anaerolineae; order Aggregatilineales; family Phototrophicaceae; genus Flexifilum. The sequence continues at coordinate 8,358 of JACSRG010000352.1, read as the reverse complement.
ACGTGTACTTGCTGCACGTTTCCGCCAATGGCAGCCGCGTCGCCGCATGGCTGCGCTCGCTGTCCGATGGCTTCGTGCTGTTCGACAAGGTTGACCCGTATGCGAAAGTGCCGGGTCCGGTCGATGTGGTCAGCTATGGGCAAACGGATCGCAGCCGCATTCACGTCGAACTGGCGGATGTGTACGCGCCGAAAGCCTACTATATCGGCATGAATGGCGAAAAATTCGCGGGCGCGAATTCAACCCCACTGCCGACCTTCACATGGACTGAACCCGCCGAGGGCGAACCGAAGTCCACGCCGGTCACCGCGCTGCACAAGGAACTCAGCGCGAAGATGGCTCCGTTCGCCGGGTACGAGATGCCGCTGTGGTATTCGACGGTCAAGGAAGAACATGCCGCCGTCCGTTCAGGCGCAGGCGTCTTTGATGTGACGCACATGGGCGTCTTCGACGCGACGGGCGAAGGTGCGGCGGCGTTCCTCGACGCGGTGACGACCAACGACGTATTCGGCTTGGCGGTCGGCGAATCGCACTACACCTATTTCTTGGGTACGGATGGTATCCCGCTCGACGACCTGATGATCTACCGCGTCGGCGAGCAGCATTACCTGATCGTCGTGAACGCCTCGAACAACGACAAGAACTGGGCTTGGCTGAACGCGGTCAAGAACGGCGAAGTTGCCATCGACGCCGCGAACCCGGATCGGCGCATCGCGGGCGCGGATCGCTTCGTGCTGCGCGACCTGCGCGCAGAATCATCGGGTGCGGATCGGCGCGTGGATGTCGCGCTGCAAGGTCCCAACAGCAAGAATATTCTGCTGTCACTCGGCGGCTCGGACGAGGACAAGAAGAAGATCAGCGGTCTGCCATGGGCAGGCGTGACCCGCGTGACGCTCGGCGAGTACAACCTGATCGTCTCGCGCACGGGCTACACGGGCGAACGGGTCGCCTTTGAGCTGTTCGTGCATCCCGAACAGGCGGCGGCGCTGTTCCGTGACCTGATCGACGCGGGGGCTGTCCCGACCGGGCTGGCGGCGCGTGACAGTTTGCGCACGGAGGCGGGCTTGCCGCTCTACGGGCACGAACTGGGCGGCGATCACCGGCTCAACCCGGCGGACGCGGGCTTTGGCAGCTATGTCAAACTGTCCAAGCCGTTCTTCGTCGGCAAGCTGGCGTTTGCCCGCCATGAGCAGGAACGCGAAAGCCAAGTCGTGCGCTTCCGTCTCGACGCGAAGGGCGCGCGTCCGCCGCACCCCGGCGACGCGATCACCGACGCGAACGGGACACAGGTCGGCTATGTGACCTCGTGCAGCATCGACAGCGACGGCTACCAGCTTGGTCAGGCATTGATCCACGACAGCGCGAACGCCGACGGCACGGCGATCAATGTGCTGACGGGGAGCGCTGCCGGTCGCACGCCGGTCGCCGCGCCCGCGCACGTCGTGAGCCGATTCCCAAGCAAGAAGAAGGGGTAGAGCAAACCCGCCCCTCCCGTCCAAGCGAAGCTTGGCATGCGGGAGGGGCGTAAACAAGGTTTGGAGGAATGAGCATGGCGTTGCCTAAAGAACGGATTACGGTCGATGAGTACGAGCGCATCATTGCGGCGGCTGAAAACGCGAATCGGCGACTGGAACTGATCAATGGAGAGATCATCGAGAAAATGCCAACACAACTCCACGCGCTGATCGTTCACCTCATCAACGGTTTCCTGTTTGTATTTTTGAGGGAACATCCGGCGGCGTGGGCGTTTCCAGAGGCACGCTATCAACTGCCCGAAGACCCAGATAACAGCTTCATTCCCGATATTTCGGTTGTACGGCGTGAGGGCAAAACGATCACCGAACAAGGTGCGGCGACCTATATGCCAGATCTCGCTATCGAAGTGCAATCACCGGGGCAGGGGGACAAGTTCATGCTGGATAAGGCGTGGATGTATCTCAATCGGGGGACAAAGATGGTGTGGATCGTGTACCCGGAGAAGCGCGTGGTCGAGGTGCTGACACCAACTGAGCGCCACTTGTTGACGGTTAACCACACCTTGACAGGCGGCGACATCCTGCCCGGTTTCACGCTGGCGATCCGCGAGATTTTTCCGTCTGACTAGGTCAGCAAGTAGCGCCGAAACAGCCCCGGATAGTCGAGTACCAGCCCGTCGGCATCGACCGTCAGCAGCGCCTCGAACGGTTCGCCGCTGACGTTTTCGTATTTGTAGTGCTGCGTTCCGTCGATCACGCCCATGTTCGTGTAACGCTGGCGCATCGCGCTCAGTTCCAGCGTTGGAAAGCTGACGTAGACCACCTGAATTTCTGCCGACGCGCCGACCGCTAACCCTAAGCGGCGAATCGGCAGCGTGTTGGTGAACGGCGTCGCCATCAGGTCTACGTCGATGCAGCCCGTCAGCGCGGGGAGTGGTTCGCCGGAACGGGTACGCCAGTTACCAGCCCCGTCGCTGAGCAGATCAAGCGCGCTGTTTCCACGAGCGCCCGTCACCCGAACGGTGAGTTCGCGCGTATGCCAATTGGGATCGCAGTGAATGCGGTAGCCGACACGCAGCGGCGACTCTTCGATCACGCCGACGATCCCGCTGTCGGCACGAAAACCGGCGTTATCACTCCACAGGCGGAGATACTCCGTCCCCGTGTTGTCCCAGCGTGACCACAGCACATTACGGTTGATCGCCAGATCGTACCTTTCTTTAGGGGTGACAGTATTCGCAGCACTGCTGCGCGCGCTCGATGACTTTGCGGCGAAGGGTATCGGGGACGGAGGTCATTGGTTGGCGAGTTTGACTCGTGCGTGCGCTTTCAACATGCGGACAAAATGCTCGACGGAGGCGACCTCGTCTAGTTCGATCTTTCCCTCAGCGCTCAACTGCCCCTCATCGTTCGCCGCCAGCAGTTCGCGGATGTGCTGCTGCGTCGTCTCTGACGGGCGAAACGCGATGATTGCTTCGAGCGAGGGAGACGATACCAAGAACTCGAACACCTCCTCGTGGGGGGACAAACGGGTCACTGCCACTGCTCATCTCCTCTACCTTAGCTTGATTCTACATGCAAATCCAGTGTTTGCCCCACTCTCACAGCTTGCGCGCACGGGTCGCTACGTGCGGTTGAGCGCCAAAATATCGGTGATCTGCGCGTGCCGCACGAAGATCACGAGGTTGTCGCCCACCTGCACGGTGATCTCGCCGGAAGGATGCACATCGACCTGCGCCGCGCGCTCATGCAGCACAATATCTATGTCGTGCTCGCGCTGAATCGTGTCGATGCTCTTGCCGACCAACTGTGACCCCGGCTCGACCTGCATCCGCAGCAGGCTGTATTCGCTGTGTTGAATCTGGAAGGTCGGGGCGATGTCCACGCCGAGCGCTTTGCTGGCGAACGCGGGCGCGGCGAAATCCGACGAGCTGATCGTCTCGACGTTAAGCGTGTTTTTCAGGTGATTGGCGAACTCGTTGTCCCACATACGCACGACGATCCGCACGTTCGGGTTGATCTCACGGGCGCGCACACACACTTCAAGGTTGAGGAAATCATCCGACGTGCAGATGATCAGCGCGCGGGCATGGGCTAACCCCGCCTGTTCGAGCGCCGCCCGTGACCGCCCATCTCCGGCGATCAACGGGATGCGCAGGCGGGTCAGTTCGGCTTCAAGGCGTTCATCCCGCCGCAGATCGAGCGCCACTGCTTCGATGTTCATGCTTGCCAGCGCATTGAGCACACGCAAGCCGATATGACCGATTCCGAGGACAATAATGTGCTTGCGATAGGTAGACACGACGGCTTCCTCCCACGCGCTGCGGCGTCCGGTGCGGTCGAAAAAGAGACGGATGAAGTCGGATGCGCCGCGCCCGATGATGTAGATGGCGATGACGGGCAGCAGATACCAGAAGACCATCAGGTAGGGTTCGGGCGGCGGATCGCTCAACGGGTTCAAGACCATCAGCGTGATCATGAAATAGGGCAGATCGACGTATGCCATGCGCGGATAGCCCGCGATCACCAGCAGTTCGCCGTACAGCCAGCCGCCCAACAGGGTGGCGATCAGGAAGGCAAGGATGGGACGCCGGAACTCGTTCCACAGGACGTTGGTATCGCGCCATATGGCGCGCAGCATCCGGCGGCGTCCGCGCGGCATCACTAAACGCATAGGTGAGTATCCCTCCGGGCGATGGGATCAACTGCCCGATTGTAACACGCCTAGTCATCCAATCCCGAATCCGGGTCAAGTTTTTCGGAGGATGGAAAAAAACCGAGTGCCAGCGTGTAGTTGGAGCGCGGCACGCCTTCCGGCACATCGACCGCGCGCACTTCGCTCAGCAGGTCGAGCAGGCGTTGATAGACCTCGACCGCCTGCGCCTCGGTGAGCAGCAGCGTGCCGCGTCGTGCCAGCAGCGCGCGGGGATGCGGCGCGTAGACATCCAAGTCGATGACGTGGTCGCGGGCGCTGCGGCGCACATCGTCTTTTGCGGCATCGAACACAAAGCTCAGGATCGCTTCGAGTCCCTGCTGCCCCTGCGGTGTATCGACCGACGTGAGCGAACGGTCAATCACGAAGGTGTAGGCGGTGATCTGGTAATACTTCTCTTCGACCGCCCCGGCGAGACGGCGGGTTTCGACCACGCGAATGAAACCATGCTTTTCCAGCAGGTTGATGTGATAGTACAACCGGGTAAACGGCACGCCGAGCAAATCGGCGATCTCGTGGATCGTGCGCGGGCGCTGTGCCATCTCGTTCATGATTCGCTTGCGCAGCGGGTCAAAGTAAACCTTGAGCGCTTCGAGGTTGTCGATGCGATGCTCGAATTGTGGGCGAAGCACTTGATCGTCCGACATGAGCTGTCCTTTCTCATTAAAAACTTTTTTTCAACGTATTGACAGTTCCTAGTATACGATGCTATGCTTGCGTTGAAAAGAAGTTTTCAACGGATGGAGAGTTAGACAATGCAGAAACTCTTTCTCGTCGTGATCGCGATCTTGCTGCTGGCGCTTCCGGTGGCGGCGCAAGACCAAACCGTGCCGCGCTTCGAGTCGGCGGAATGCCCGTTTGCAGCGCCGGATCAAGTCGAATGCGGCTTCGTCGTCGTGCCGGAATTCCACAGCGAACCGGACGGTGATACGCTGCGCCTGTCGGTTGTGATCCGGCGGGGGACGAATCCCGACGCCGAGCCGATGATTGTGCTGTCAGGCGGTCCGGGCGAAAAGACTACCGAAAACGCGGGTTTCTTCATCACCGGCAATTTCGCAGAAGTGGCAGGCGCGGAACGTGACCTGATCGTGTTCGATCAGCGCGGCGTGGGCTTATCCGAACCCGCGTTGGAATGCCCGGAATACACCGAATCGATGCTCGCTTTGTTGGAAGCCGAACCCGATCCCGAAGCGATGGCGCGCCAGTCGTTTGATGCGCTGATCGCTTGCCACGACCGCTTGGTGAGCGAAGGCTACGATCTGTCGGCGTTCAATACGGTGGAAAACGCGGCGGATGTCGCGGATATCGCCGAGGCGCTGGGCTACGAGCAGGTGAACCTCGTCGGCGTGTCTTACGGATCGGCGCTGGCGCAAGCCATCATGCGTGACTACCCGGAGATCGTGCGCACGGCGACGATTGACTCGGTGCTGCCTCCGAATCGCAGCTTCTTCATCGACACCGCGACCACTGTGACCGAATCGCTGACGCGCCTGATCGCGGCGTGTACTGCCGATGAAGCGTGTAACGCGGCGTACCCGAACTTGCAGCAGGTGTTGTTCGACGTGATCGACGAGTTGAATGCGAACCCCGTGTCGCTGACGATCACGAATCCGGCGACGGGCGAGTCCTACGATACCTATTTGACCGGGGATGCCGTCCTCGGTAATCTGGCGATTTTCCTGTATCAAGCGCCCGTGCTGCCGCTGCTGCCGCAGGCAATCTACAATGTGAGTCAGGGTGACTACTCGCTCATGGGGCAGTTGAGCGGGGCGGTGCTGCCCGCGTATACGGCGCTGACGCGCGGCATGATGTACTCGGTCTTCTGCGCTGACGATATTATCGGGCGCGCCGAGGACGAACTGTTGGACGTTTACGAGGCGCTGCCGCCGCAGTATCGCGGCATGGGCAGTCTCGATTTGCTGACGGAGTACAGCAGCTTCGACGTGTGCGCGGCATGGGGTGTGCCGGAGCTGGATGCAGCGCTCGAGGAACCGATCACGAGCGACATCCCGACGCTGGTCATGGGTGGGGAATTCGACCCGGTGACGCCGTTCACCTACGCGCAGGAAGTCGCCGAGAATTTGAGCAACAGCTACATTTACCGCTTCCCGTCAATCGGTCACAGCGTGTTGAATTCGAATGAATGCGCGCGCGAAATGGCGGCGGAGTTCATGAATGACCCGACGAGCGCGCCGGACGGTACGTGCATCGCCGAAATCCCGCCGGTGGAATTTGTGCTGCCGCCTCCTTCCGGTGACATCGAGTTCATCGAGTTCACCAGCGATCAATTCGGCTTTAGCAGCATCATCCCGGAAGCGTGGGACGAACTCGCGCCGGGGATTTACGCGCCGTCGTCGGTCAGCACGACGGTCGTGCTCCAGCAGGCGCTGCCGGGAGCGGCAGAGGACGCGGTCGCGCTGCTGGAATCGCAGTTAGGGCAAACGCTGGAAGAACGCGAGAGGATCAGTGCGCCCGCCCTCGATTGGACGCTGTACCAGACGAGCATTCAAGGGCTGGTCGTCGATGTCGCCATCGCGGCGGATGATACTCAGGCGTACATCCTGCTGCTGCAAGCGACGCAAGCTGATCACGACACGGCGTATGAGACGGTCTTCCTACCGATCCTTATGGCGCTGACCCCCGCCGGGTAAAGCAAAGCCGATTTACCACAGAGAGCGCAAAGGACGCAGAGAAAATGACCTTTTCCTCTGCGTTCTCCGCGCTCTCTGCGGTTCAAGCTTTGTCTTTAGCGGACGGAGACGGCGACGGCTTGCGCGACGGCTTGCAGCGCGTCGAGGTTGCCTGTCGCGGTGACGCCGCGAATGGCGACGTAGCGCCCGTTATCGAGGGTGAGCGCGATCAAGAAGCCGTCGAAGGCATCGCCCCGGTACGACATGCGGGCGGCATTGCGCCCATCAAGCGTGAAGTATTCGGTCACGCTGCTGTCGGGGTACAGCCCGCGCAGCAGGAGTTCAAAGTCGCCGATGATGGCTTGCAGACCTTCCTCAGCGCGCTGCGTCGGCGTACCGAGCAGCACTTGCAGCGCCATTTCACCTTCGCTCAACACGGGTTGTTCGGTTTGCAGGTGACGCTGCGCCAGCGCTGTATTGCCCAAGAACAGCACGCCGCCCGTTTCGCTCGGCGAGAACACGCCCGCGTTCCAGCCGTTCGGGTAGTTGAGCGTGAACGTGCCTTCCGCCGGGGTGTACGTTTCGTCAAGTAGGATGACGCCCGCCCGCGCACAGGCGACCTCTGCTGCTGTCAGCGCTTCACGCGCCGCCGTGATCGCCCGCAGCGCATCTTCCGGCGTCTCGTAATCCGCGTTCAGCGCCGCGATGATCCCGCTGAGATCGCCGGGACATGCGCCATCCGCCGGAGTCGCTTCCTGCGCGCTCAACGGGACCGCCACTGCCAACAACATCAGCCCCACAACCAACCATTTCCGCATGACAAACCCTTTCCATAGATAAACCGAATTCTCAGAAACAAACCTCATGCGCCGGTATCACAGACCGATTCCGACGACTGCTTCGACAGCTTGTGCGGCGCGGTCTGCCCCGCCGAGCGCGGCTAAATCCGCCGCGAAACGCCGCGCCGTCGCCAGAACGGGTGCGTCATATGCCAGCGCGCGAACGCCTTGACCGAGCAGCCCCTGCCTGACCTCGTGCGCGCTCAATTTGATGCCGACTTTCGCCTGCGCTGCCCGCCGCGCCTGCCCCTGCTGATCCGCCGCGTAGGGGATGATCAACTGCGGCACGCCGTAGACCAGCGCCGCGTGCGTCGTCCCCATGCCGCCGTGATGGATGATAAGGCGGGTACGCGGGAGGATATGCGGGAAGCTCACCCAGTTGAGCAGCCGCGTCGTTTTCGGCAGCGCCGCTTTCAGCGCATCTTTGTCTTCCGGCGAATAGGTCGTCCAGCCGATGACGACGACGGGGATGAGACCTGCTCGCGCTGCCGCCTGCGCCGCGCCCGCGAACCAGCCGATGTCCCCCGCGAAGGTCGTGCCGAACGTGATCAGCGCGATAGGCGCATCCGGCGGAATCTGCGTCAGCCACGCGGGCGGCGCGTCGGTGGGTTGATCCGGCGTGCCGCCGACGAACAGGGTTTGCGGCAGCAAATTGTCGGCATCCGCCTGATACCACTCGGCATTGAAATAGCTCAAATGCA
>JACSRG010000782.1 GCA_014879865.1 Anaerolinea sp. | reverse complement strand
AAGTCCCCTCTCCTTGGGAGAGGGGATTTAGGGGTGAGGTTGGATCGCAAAAATGAAAAACCTACCCCTGACAGGGGGTCACTCAAACCATGTCGAAAGGGCGAAGAAACTTTCGCGCTACTCGACTTCCTCCAGCGTGACCATGTACGTCGTCCCATCATAGCTGTAGTCGCTGATCACCAGCGTGTAAGCTCCGCTGGTCTCCGCCTCAAACTCGAAGCTCAGCATCGTGATGTTCGAAATACTCGCATACGTGACCGTCGATCCATCGCCACGCATGTCGATGCTCGGCGACCCCATATCCCCATCGGTCAGCTCCAGCGTGATGCGGTAGGTCGTCCGGCGTTCTGCCGTAAAACCGAGCGTCTGCTGGAACACGCTTGAGTCGAACGAGATTTCTTGCGCCCCGTCGTTGAGCGAAGCGAGTTCCGCCGCCGCGACCGTCACGGTGACGCTGCCCGTCCCGCCCGCCGACTGCACGACGACCGTATACAAACCTTCGCTCGTCAGGACAATGTTCGACAGTTCGTGCGCGACTGCTTCGGTGTAGTCGCTCGTGCTCATGTAGCCGTAGGCATCCATCAACTGGACGGTGGTCTCGCCCTTGCCTTCCACCGTGATGTCGATGATGTCGCCGCTCACGCCGTCAAACTGGAAGTACAGCGGCGTGTCGGCGGTCTCGAACGTCCCCGTCGCCGGTTCGCCATATTCAACCGTGATCAAGCTGACGAGGTCGAGCGTGACTTCATAATCGCCCGTGCTCGTGCCGCCGAGACTGCGCACGATCAGCGCGTACTCGCCACTGTCGGGCAGGGTATACGGACCGATCCGCGAATCAAGGTTGCCCGCGCCGTCGTCATTCGAGACCAGATCCATGCCCTCGAATTGCAGCGTGAGGTAGCTGTCATAATCTTCAGAGAAGTGCTGCGCGACGATCACGTCGCCTTCCGTCCCTCTGAAGTTGTACACCACCGTCAGTTCGTCGTTGGTCAGTTCGCCGTCTACGCTCTGACCATACTCAATCGGGCGCGTGGTCAGTTCGTCGACGCGCAGCACATAGTTCCCAATCGCCGCCGTTCCGCTGCTGCGATAGCTCAGGCTCTGCGCCACAATCGTGTAAGTGCCGGGAGTGTTCAGCGTCAAGCGCGAATTGAGTCCGTCGCCGCCGTCGTCGTCGGTGGCGATCTCATTGCCATCCTCGTCCAGCGCGACCAGATAACTGTCAAAATCGTCGGACATCAAGTCCACGACCACCGACTGTCCCGCTTCCACCGTCAGCGTGTAGGCGACCGCCGGTTCAGAGGTCGAAAAACGCCCCTCTTCGGTATCGCCGGGTGCGATCACGCCGCCGTCAGCCGGATCAATCTGTCGGGCGGATGCCGCGAACGGCACAACCAGCAGGACAATCAGAAGTGCAAGTAACAGGCGCATAGTAAGAGTTACTCCTCGTGGGTGGATAAAAGTGACACCCTCATTGTAATCCCAAATCCCCAACCCTGCTTTTTGTTTTGCCCCGCCTTCTGCTATATAATGCCCTCTGTTAGTTCGTAATCTGCAATGGAACATTTATTACGGCGAAATGTATGAACGTAATGGCGAATCACGGGCGGGTCTCCCACCCAATCGAGCAGATCGCGTACCTGCTCCAAGCTTTGATCTCCGACGCGGGCATCGACGCCGCATGCGTCTATGAGTATCACCGTCAGACCGGACAGCTCATGCTGACGGTGCAGGCTGGCGTCCTCTTCGACGCCCACCGCGAGCCGCTCCTCGGATTCCTCAAAGACTTCACCGCGACCTCACCGCTCATCCACCACCCGCAGATGATCCCCGTCACCCTCAGCCAGCCGACCCCCTTCCAGACAGTGCTGCTCTTCCCGGTTGTCCGCGACGATCAACTGAGCGTCGTGCTGGCGCTCTTCACCATCGACAAGGGCGGCTGCCTCGGCGACTGCGCCGATCATCCCGCCGTGCAGATCATCCGCACCCTCCTTGAAAACCATTACGCGCTCGCCCGCATGGATCAAGACGTGGCGACCGTCCGCTCGATCCTCACCACCGCCCGCGCCATCAGCGAGAATCCATCGCCGCAGCACGTCGTCAACCTCCTGCGCGACACCCTGCTCGAAGCGCACATCTCCACCTGCGCCCTGTTGATCTACGGACCGCGCCGCGAAGACGCCCCGCTCGAATATCTGGAAATTCGCGGCACATGGTCACGCCGCTTGGACGAATTCGGGCGCGCGACCGGCGTCAAGCTCTACCTGAAGGATTACCCCGACCTGCTCGATCAATTGGAGCAGCACGGCGTCATCACCTTCAACGTGCGCCAGATAAGAAATCGTTTCGATCCCCTCGTGCGCGGCTTCATCCGGGCTGAACGGATGCGCTCGATTGCCCTGATCGCGCTCGGCACAGGCGCGAATCGTGTCGGCGTGCTCGCGCTCGGCATGGAGAGCCGCCGCCCGTTCAGCCCGCACGAATTGGAGAACTACCACACGGTCGGCGAATTTCTGGCGATCAGCGCGATGGCGCAGGTCTTGCAGTCGCAGACGGATCGCGTGCAGCAGGGGCGCGCCGCGCTCCTCGAAGCCGTGACCGACGGCGTAGTGATGGTTTCGCCGGGCGGCGCGGGCGGCACCGTCTTGACCGTCAACAACCGGTTTCTCAACATCTTCGGCGTGCCGGAACGCCGCGCGACCGGCTTGACGCTCCTCGACCTGCTCGACCTGATGCAGCTTCCCGAAGGCGTGCGCGACGATCTGCGCGGCGAATGGCAGAGCACGCCCATCTCTGACCCGCACATCCGGCGCGGCGAGTTTCACATGGTGCATCCTGAAGGCTTCCCGGTCGATATGGAGTGGTACACCGCGCCCGTCTATCAGGACAAATCCGTTTTAGGGCGCATCTACATCTTTCACGACATCACGTCGGAGCGCACCGCGCAGCGCCTTCGCGCGAAGTTCCTCAGCAGCATTTCGCACGAACTGCGCACCCCGCTCACGTCGATTCGCGGCTTTGCCGAGTTCATCCTCGAATCCGAAGGCGAGCGCCTCCCGGATATTGCCCGCGAATACACCGAGATCATCCTCACCAGCGCCAAGCACCTCAACCGCGTCTTCAACGACATGATCGAGATCACCAAAGCCGACGCGGGCGAACTCAAGCTTCACAAAGCCGATGCGCATCTGCCCGACATCGTCATCGACGTCGTGGCGCGTCTGCAAATGCTCTACAAAGAGAAAAAACAGAAGGTCATCCTCGAACTGGACGACGATCTCCCCATCGTCAGCGTCGATGCGGATCGTATCTCGCAGGTCTTGACCAACTTGCTCACCAATGCCATCAAGTACTCGCCGGAGAAGGGCAAGATCACCATCACCACGCAGCTTCTCGACGGCACGAGCACCACGCCCGATACCGTCCCGCGCGATGTCCATCTGCCCGCGATTCTC
>JACSRG010000253.1 GCA_014879865.1 Anaerolinea sp. | reverse complement strand
CTTGCAAGCACGGGCACGGCATTCCCCACCGGGTTCAAACCCGGTGTCCCCTGCCGCTAATTTCTATGGGAACGGGGCGGTCAGCGCCGCCGAGACGATCATGGGTATCGTCGAGGGCTACCACCTCGGCGAGATCGTCGGCGAACCAAGCGCGGGCGCAAATGGCAATCGCGTCAGCTTTTCGCTGCCGGGAGGCTATGCGACATCATGGACGGGCTTGTACGTGACCAAATTCGATGGATCGCCGCTGTTCGGCGTGGGCGTCACGCCGACCATCCCGTTCAACCGGACGATTGCGGGCGTCGCGGCGGGGCGTGACGAATTGTTCGAGCAGGCGCTCGACGTGGTGCGCGCCGGTCTCGACTAGCCGGGTTTGGTCACGCGCGCCCGCAGCATGACGAGCAGAATCGTGATGTTGTCGATCTCCGCCAGCGGGACGGCTGCCCACACCTCGCCCGCCGTGCTTTTCAAGCGGATATGCCCTCCGCCGACTTCCCACCCGGCAAAGTGCTCCCATGCCAGTGTGCCGCCCTCTGCGCGCAGACCGTCCGCGCTCAGGCTCAAGCGCTCTCCGAAGGCGACCGCTTCCCCGCGCTCGATCTGCGCGGCGAGACGCGGCAGCAGCACCAGATCGACCCGCTCGTTGAGCCGTTCGCCCAGTTCAGCGGTGCGGCGGTACAGGTTGGTGATCGTGAAGACTTCCCCGGCGGTCGTCGTCACGGTGAAGCGGTAGACCGCTCGCCGGATCAAGCCGCCGAAGTACGCTTTGCGTTCGGCGCGCAGTCGCAGCGCGCGGATTTCGGCGTACTGGAAGAAGACGGTTTGCGAGCCTTCGCGGTAACTGAAGCCGCGCTCGTAGAGGATGATCTCGCGATTCCAGATGTGCAGCAGATACCAACCGAGCGCCAGCACCACCGCCGCCATCAGAATCACCGTGAGCGGTGGCGACCACCACTCCGGAATTGCCGCGATGGTGAAATTCAGGACGACCGAGATCACTCCGGCGATCACCGCGCTGTAGAGCAGCGGGCGTCCGCGTTCGCTTGGATGGCTGCTGATCACCGCGCCGAGCACAGGGTCAGGCGGAATATCCGGCGGCGCGGCGCTCGCGAGTACCGGGGAGTCTTTCGGGGGAGTCGTGGGTTCCGTCATAGCCTCTCACGCAGCATGATCCAGAGTTGCTTAACTCTAAGTCAGAGCGCGCGGATCGTCAAACAACAACGTCAAGGACACTGGCACACACATCCCCTCGTACAGAAGGCGTAGAGCAGGCGTCGTTTGCTTATGTTAGAATCCGCTAAAATAGTTGTTCGCGGAAGGAACGAATCCTATGTCTAGCGAGATGTCCACCGAACAGGCATTCCAAGCTCAAGCCCTGCACCAAGATGAACTGCTCGACAAGCAAAACGTCGTCGGCGTGGCGGTCGGGTTCAAGGAGCAGAAAGGGGAAACGTCGGGTGAAGTCGCGGTCGTCGTCCTCGTGGAGGAAAAGAAACCGCTGGCGGCGCTCTCCGCGCAAGATGTCATCCCGCCGGAGTTGAATGGGATGCGAACCGATGTCTACGAAGTTGGCTACTTGCGCGCGCAGCAGTCGCCGAAGGAGCGCTTCCGTCCGGTGATTCCGGGGGGCGTGAGCATCGGTCACTACAAGATCACGGCGGGGACGCTCGGCGTGATGGTCAAAGACCGCGTGACGGGTGCATCGCTGATTCTGTCGAACAACCATGTGCTCGCCAACAGCAACGACGCCGCCCCCGGCGACTCGATCTTACAGCCTGCGCCGATGGATGGCGGGATGCAGCCGGGCGATGTCGTCGCCAAGCTCGAACGGTTCGTGCGCCTGCGTTACACCGACGAAACCGTCGAAGTGCCGCCGGTCGTGCCACCACCCGTGAACCCGCCCCCGGTCACGCCGCCAACGCAAAGCTGCGACATCGTGGCGCTGATCGTGGCAGTGGCGAATGCGCTGGCGGCGCTGTTAGGGTCGCAGCAGCGCGTCACGACGACGACGCTCACCGCCGCGCAGTCGGTCAGCACGATGCCCATGCCGACCACCTTGACCGCGTCCGGGCTGGCAGTCCCCGAAAACAGACTCGATGCGGCGCTGGCGCGTCCGGTTGACCCGGCGATGTTCTCGAACGACATCCGGCAGATCGGCGCGATCAGCGGGACGAAAGACGCCACCTTGGGGATGCGCGTGCGCAAATACGGGCGCACAACAGAATACACCGAGAACAATGTCACCTTGATCAACGCGACGGTCAACATCGCCTACAACACGGTCGCCGGGCAGAAGACCGCGCGCTTTGTCGGGCAGACGATCACCGGGGCGATGAGTCAGGGCGGCGACTCCGGCTCGCTGATCGTCGATGCGGTCGAAAATAAGGCGGTCGGTCTCTTGTTCGCGGGGTCGAATCTGGCGACCATCTTCACGCCGATCAGCGTGGTGTTAAATGAGCTGAATATCAGCATTTAGCCATTAGCAATTTGCTAAAAGCTAACCGCTAATTACTCTATACCGGTGAGGACATGGTGCGCGATTTCAAGACGCTGCAAGTGTGGCAGAAAGCTCATCAGCTAACGCTCGGAGTCTATGAGCTGACGAGGCAGTTCCCGAAGGACGAGCAGTACGCGCTGACGAACCAGATTCGCCGCTGCGCAGTATCCATCCCGTCGAACATCGCGGAAGGTTGCGGCAGAAGTGGCGACGTTGAACTCGCGCGTTTCTTGCAGATTTCGATGGGCTCATCTAGCGAACTCGAATACCAACTGCTGCTAGCCCGTGATCTGCACTACGTTGATGAGCTGCTTTACACGCGGATTGAGGAACAGCTTCTAGAAGTCAAACGGATGTGGAACAGCTTCATTCAAAAGCTTCGCCAGTCTTAGAAGGTGAAATGCGGTTCGGTTTTAGCTAATAGCCAATCAGCTAAAAGCTAATCGCTAAGGAGCTTATAATGACCGGGGATGATCTCAATGAACAGCTTCGGCGGGCGTCCGAAGCACAGCAGAAATTCAGCGATTACTTGATGGGCTTGCCGCATGTGCTCGGCGTGGCGGTCGGCTATACCGAGCAAGGGGGGCATAAACTCGCCGAAATCGGCTTGATCGTACTGGTCGATGAAAAACTGCCGGAAGCGCAGCTCACGCCGGAACACCGCGTCCCGCGTGAACTGGACGGCGTGCGCGTCGATGTGCAGGTGATGGGTTCGCTGACGGCGCTGTGACGCCAGCGCTTGTTTCTAGGCTGAATTGCGCTAGAGTTGTGTGTGGAAGGAGCTATGCCTATGGTGCATAAAATGCGCGCTGTTATGCGCTTGATACCCCTGCTGGCGATCCTGTTGAGCGCGTGCAACCTCAACACCTCGTCGCAGAATAACGCCGTCAATGTGAGCGGCGAACCACAGGTGCGGATCGTGTCGCCACTGCCGAACGCAACCTATCTCGAAGGCGTGAC
>JACSRG010000903.1 GCA_014879865.1 Anaerolinea sp. | reverse complement strand
TCGTTGGTCAGCGGCACGCCGTAGCGCTTCGCCAGTTGGACAATCGGCAGGTCATTCGGCACGCCGCCGGACAGGCAGAGCAAATCCGCCCCTTCGAGCAGCGTTTCGGGATGCCCGCCGAGCACAAATTCGACATTCGGGTACTCCGCCGGATTGAGCTTGAGGTCGTCGGCGCTCTTGGCGTCACTGACCACCACCCGCGCCCCGACGGTCGGCAGCCAGCGCGCCAGCGCCCGTCCCTGCCGCGCAAACCCCAGCACCACGACAGTCTTTCCAGATAACGGATCGTACATAGCTCTCCTCAGTGAAAAGTAGAAAGTAAAAAGTTAAAAGTAAGTACAGACACGTAGCTGCGCGTGAATCGCAGCTTTCAACTTTCTACTTTTAACTTTCAGCTACAGCAGTACCAACGCCACGCCGATCATCGCCGCCAGCAGCCCGACCAGCCAGAACCGCTGCACGATCTGCGTGTCGCTCCACCCGATCAACTCGAAATGGTGGTGGATCGGCGACATCTTGAACAGCCGCTTACCTTTCGTCAGCTTGAAATAGCTGATTTGCAGCACGACGCTAACCATCTGGGCAAGCGGCACGATGGCGATGATCGGCAGCAGCATCCACTGCCCGGTCATCAGCGCGACAGTGGCAAGCGTCGCGCCCAATGCCAGCGACCCGGTATCGCCCATGAACATCTGCGCGGGCTGCGCGTTGTACCACAGAAACGCGAAGCACGCGCCGACGAGGATGAAGCACAACTGCACGAGGAAGACTTGCCCCTGCAAAAACGCGATGATCCCGTAGGCGGCGAAGGCGCTGGCGGTGATGATCCCCGCGAGACCATCCAAGCCATCGGTGAAATTGACCGCGTTCGACATCGCCACAATGATGAAAACCGCAATCGGGATGAACAGGATCGGCGACAGCGGGATGGCGATATTCAGCAGCGGGATCGGCAGCGTGTTGGCGAACTGAAACCCCCCGCCGAGCAGCGAAATCACGCCGGCGGCAACCGTCGCCAGAATGATCTGCCCCATGAACTTGGCGCGCGCACTGATGCCCTCGCCAATTGGACGCCCTTTTGACCGGCTGATCCCTTCCCAGTCGTCAATCGCGCCGAGCAGCGAAAAGCCGATCAGCACGAACACGGGCAGCAGAATACTCGCGCCCGTCAACGCCTGATCCGGGCGCAGCAGGTTGACGAGATTCAAGCCGAGCATGATCAGCACGACCGGCACGACGATCATGATCCCGCCCATCGTCGGCGTCCCCTGCTTTTTCTGATGCCCCTGCGGCAGTTCGACGCGAATCTGCTTGCCGATCTTCAAGCGGCGCAGAATCTCGACGAATGGACCGCCCCAGATCACGCCGAGCAAGAACGCCAGCGCTCCCATCGACAACGCAAACGGTAATCCCGCATCCATGGTGTAAGCTCCTAAAAGAAGCCATTAGCCGTTAGCTTTTAGCTAAAAACCCAACAGCTGGTAGCAAAGAATTCTTGCCTGTGCTTTAGCTAACCGCTAATGGCTAATCGCTATCTTCTGATTTCACTGACCGCGCCGCCTTCTGCCGCAAGCTGGAAGCGGACGGCATCCGTCGGGATTTCCAGCAGAATCACCAAGCGCTCGGTCAACCGCCGGAAGACCGGCGCGGCGGTCAGCGAACTCCAGTATTCACGCGGACGATCCAGCCGGATCAGCACGCTGATCTGCGGGTCATCGGCGGGCAGGAAGCCGACGAAAGTCACAATCGACGACGCCTGCTCATAGCCGACCGCCGTCGGGATTTCCGCCGTCCCCGTCTTCCCGGCGATGGTGTAGCCCGGCACCGCCGCGCTGTCGTCCAGCCCGCTGCTGACCACTTCCACCATCATGTCGGTGACGATGCGCGCCGTCTCCGCCGAAATCGGACGACCGAGGTTCGCCGTGCGCGACGGGATGACCGTATCGCCGTCGATGATCTGGTAGACGATGCGCGGCTGCATCATCAAGCCGCCGTTAGCAATCGCGTTGACCGCCGTGAGCATTTGCAGAGGCGTCACCGCCACCCCCTGACCGTAACTGTTGGTCAGCAGGTTGCTCTCGCTCCATTCCTCGTCGCCGGGGACGTGCATTTGCCCCGGCTGTTCGCCTTCGAGATCGACGCCCGTCAGCCGCCCGATCCCGAAATCCGTGATGCCCTGATAGAACTCGGTCGTGCCCATATCCAGCGCGATGGTCGCCGCGCCGACATTGAGCGACTGCACGAGGATTTGCGTCACATCAACCGCGCCGTGCGCCGCCCGATCCCAGTTGCGCACTTCGATCCCGGCTTGGCTCAAAATCCCCTGATCGTTATACCAGTAGTCCGGCGTGATCGCGCCCGAATCCAGCGCCGCCGCGACGGTCAGCACCTTCATCACCGACCCGGGCTCGTACTGCGCGCTGATTGCCGGATTGTTCCACACCCGCGTATCCTGCGCTTCGCTGTAGACGTTCGGGTCGAAGGTCGGGAAGTTCGCCATCGCCAGAATGTCGCCGGTGCGCGGGTTCATCACGAGGATCGTCCCGCTCACCGCGCCCGTCGTGCTGATCGCGTTGAGCAGTTCGCTTTCCGCCACGTACTGCACATCGCGGTCAATCGTCAGCACGACATCGCTGCCGCGATCTTCCTGCCAGTCGAGGATCGGCACGTCAAACGGGATGTTGCTCACCTCGCGTTCGCGCACGCGCCCGCGCAGTTGATCGTTGTAGTAGCCTTCCACGCCGAAATAACCGATCAGGTCGCCGCCCACAAAGCCGATCAACTGCGACCCGACCGGACCCTGTGGATAACTGCGGCGCGGCACGGCTTCCATTGTCAATTCGACCGCATCGAGCGCCCGCACCCGCGCGGCGGTTTCAGCAGGCACGCGCGCCGCCAGCAGTTCCCACTGCGTGTCCGCCGTCAGCTTCTCGTAGATTTCGAGTTCGGGCAGGTCGAGGATCAGCGCCAGTTCGGTCGCCAGTACGCGCGCGTCCGACACAAGGTTGGGACTCGCGCCGATGCGATATTCCAGCGTATTGACCGCCAGCACTTCGCCGTGCCGGTCGTAGATGTTGCCGCGCGCCGCCGCTAGTTCGAGCGTACGCGTGTAGCCCGCGTCGCGCATCTGATCGAGGTAGGACTGCACGGCGGGATCAAACGGCAGTTGGAACGAGACGAGGCGTCCCATCAGCCCGACACTCGCCAACACCAGCACCGTAACCACAATCGGCATACGCTTGCGGAAGATTTCTTGCTGCGTCGATGCGGCTGCGTTCATGGCGTTTGCCCCGCTTCAGTTTGACTCTGCGTGAAGCCGTCGATCTGCGCCAGCAGTGCGTCCCACTGCTGTTCGATCCAGCCTGTGAGCGTTTCATCGTAGACTGGCAGCGGCTCCGGCTCCGGTTCAACCTCGACCACTGCCGCCGCCGTGTTCGGGTTGTAGCCGTCGATCACCAGATACTCGATTTCGTCCGCCGTCGCGGGCGTGAAGCCTAAATCGACGGCACGTCCTTGCAGGCGCGGCATACTCTGATAGACCGCGATTTCCGAGCGCAGCCGTTCATTTTCCTGCTGGAGCTCGTCACGCCGCGCCAGCATGTCTTCAAGCTGGCGTCCGAGCGCCGACGACGAAGCCGACTGCGATAGGTAGAGCGCGCCGATAATGATCGCCACGAACAAGCCGAGTGTCATCAGCGCGATCACCTGCCGCTGCGGACGCCAGCGCGAGCGATCCAGCGTATGTTGCAGCCAATCCGTCATGAACCTAATTTCTCCACAACTCGTAACTTCGCGCTCCTGCTGCGCAGATTCTGCGCGATTTCCGCCTCATCCGCCACAATTGGCTTGCGCGTGATCAAGCTGACTGTAGCGCGGTGTCCGCAGACGCACACCGGGACTTTCGGCGGGCAGATGCAGTCGGTCGCCGCCAGCTTGAACGCTTCTTTGACGATCCGATCTTCGAGGCTGTGAAAGCTGATGATCGCCAGCCGTCCGCCCACGCCGAGCAAATCGAGCGCCGTCGGGATCACGCTTTCGATCACGTTCAGCTCGTCGTTCACGGCGATCCGCAGCGCTTGAAAAACTTTGGTCGCCGGGTGGATTTTATCGTCGTGGCGACGCGGCATCGCTTTTTCGACCGCTGCCGCTAGCTGAGTCGTCGTCGTGTATGGGCGCGCCTTGACGATTGCCCGCGCGATCCGGCGGCTCTCGCGTTCCTCGCCGTACTGGTAAATGATGTCCGCGAGTTCGTCCACTTCCAGCCCGTTGACCAGTTCCGCCGCCGTCGAGTCGGCGCTGGTCGGGTCGAAGCGCATGTCGAGCGCGCCCTCGTGCCGGAAGGCGAACCCGCGTTCCGCCCGATCCAACTGCATCGACGACACGCCGAGGTCGAGCAGAATCGCGTCCACTGTATCCCAACCGAGCGTCCGCGCCTGTTCGCGCATGTCGGTGTAGCTGGCATGGGCGATGTGCGCTCGTTCACCATAGCGGGCGAGATTCTCCCCGGCGATGCCTAACGCCAGCGGGTCGCGATCCAAGCCCAAGACTTCCGCCGCCCCCGCCTCCAGCAGCGCCGCCGTGTGACCGCCCGCGCCGAGCGTTCCATCGATCACCCGCTTGGGCGGTTGTTCAGGGTGGGGGATCAAGGCGGCGATCACCGCGTCCCGCAGCACCGGAATGTGCATACTTACGCTCATTTGCCTTATGCTTCGACTCTACGCGGGATTATAGCACGATCCCCTTGAACTGAATGGTCAAGCCGCCCTAAATACGCTATAATTAGAACACAAATTCAGTCTATCAAACCAAAACTCTATGACTTTCCAACCTTCCGAGCACATTCAGACGATCCTCAAGAACCTGCCGATGAAGCCCGGCGTCTACCTGATGAAAGACGCGCGCGGCACGATCATCTACGTGGGCAAGGCGAAGAAACTGCGCAACCGCGTGCGCAGCTACTTCAACGCCAGCGCCGAAAGCAGCCTCAAAACCTTACGCCTGCGCGAAAACATCGTCGATATCGACTTCATCGTCGAGGAGAACGAGATCAAGGCGCTGATCCTCGAAGAGACGCTGATCAAGCGGCACAAGCCGCACTACAACATCAGCCTGAAAGACGACAAGAAGTACCCGTATATCAAGATCAACTGGCAAGACCCGTTCCCGAAGGTCGAGACGACGCGCCGCATCCAGAACGACGGCAGCCGCTATTTTGGACCGTATGTCGCCATGTGGGCGGTGCAGAACACGCTGCAAACGCTGCGCAAAGCCTTCCCCTACCTGACCTGTGACCGCGTGATCACCGGCAAAGACCCGCGCGCCTGCCTGTTCTACGACATCAAACTGTGCAGCGCGCCGTGCGTCGGCGTGGTGAATCAGGAGCAGTACCGCCAGATCATCAGCGAACTGATGGACGTGCTCAATGGACGCTCCGAAGGCGTGGTCGCGCGTCTCAACTTCGAGATGAACGCCGCCGCCGAACGCCTCGACTTCGAGCGCGCCGCCGCCCTGCGCGATCAACTGCGTGCCATCGAATACATCACGCGCCAGCACAAAGCCGTCAGCACCGATTTCGTCGATCAGGATGTGATCGCCCTCGCCCGCGACAACGGCGAGACGGTCGTGCAAATCCTGTTCATCCGCAACGGCAAGCTGATCGGCAGCGACGCCCGTTCGCTCGACGGCACGGAAGGCGAAACCGACTCCGAGGTACTCGGCGAATTCATCAAGCGCTTCTACGGCAGCAGCGCCGAAGTCCCCGCCGAGGTCGTCGTGCCGCAGAATGTCGAGGAGACGCGCATCATCGAACGCTGGCTGCGCAACAAGCGCGACGGTCAGCGCGTGACGATCACCGTGCCGAAGCGCGGCGACAAGCGGCAAATTCTGAGCATCGCCGAGGAGAACGCCAAAGAAACGCTCCACATGCTGCGCGCCCAATGGGAAGCCGATACGCACAAGCACGAAAACGCCATCAGCCAACTGCAAGAGGCGCTCAATCTGCCCAAGCCGCCCGTTCGCATCGAGTGCTATGACATCAGCACAACGCAGGGGACGGCGATTGTCGCCAGCCGCGTCATGTTCGTGCAGGGCGCGCCGAAGAAGGATGAATACCGCCGCTTCAACATCCGCACGGTGAGTCATGCCGGGTCGGACGACTACCAGTCGATGCGCGAGGCGCTCACCCGCCGCTTCACCCGCTGGCAGGACGCGCAGAACGACCCGATGCCGCGTATGCCCGGCAAAGAGGATAAAGACGAGACATGGCGTCTGCTGCCCGATCTGCTGATGATCGACGGCGGCAAGGGGCAGTTGAACGTCGCCGTCGAAGTGCTGCGCGAGTTCAACCTGTTCGAGCGCGTGCCGGTCGTCTCGCTGGCGAAGCAGTTCGAGGAAATCTATCTGCCGGAGAACCCGATTCCGGTGGTGCTGCCGCGCCGCAGCGACGCGCTCTTTCTCGTGCAGCGCGTGCGCGACGAGGCGCACCGCTTCGCCATCACCAGCCACCGCCAGCGCCGCCAGAAGATTGGCATGGCGAGCCAGTTGGAGACCATCCCCGGCGTTGGACCCTCCAAGCGCAAGGCACTGCTCAAGGCGTTCGGCAACTCGATTGACGCCATCCGGGGTGCAAGCATCGACCAATTGGCGGCAGTACCGGGGATTCACAGAAAATTGGCGGAAACCATCAAGGAAATGCTGTAACACCCGGTGCTACAATAAACTCATGCAAATTTCATAATTCCTCCCCGATCATTGTGGATTCCGAAAGCTACAATGAATATATAAGTCGCATTCAAGGGTGGCTCATGCCGAAGATTCTGGTCGTTGAAGACGAAAAGTACCTCCTCGAAGACATCATGGAACTGCTCCAGTACACCTATTTCGAGGTGGCAGGCACTCCGAACGGGCAGGAAGCCATTCGCATGGCACAAGCCGACCCGCCCGATTTGATCCTGTGCGACATCATGATGCCGGGGATGGATGGCTACGAAGTCCTCAACCATATTCGCGACAACCCGATCACCGAGAATATCCCCTTCATTTTCCTCTCGGCGAAGGCGGATCGAGAATCGCTGCGGCAGGGCATGAACATGGGCGCGGACGACTACATCAGCAAGCCGTTCACGTCGGCTGAACTCCTCACGGCGATCAACATGCGCCTTAAACGCCATCATCAGGTGATCGAAGCCGCCGAGCAGCGGCTCGATTATGTGAAGCAGCAGCTTGCCCGCATGGTGACGCACGAGCTGCGCACGCCGTTGATCTCGATCAACACCGTCACCGACGTGATCTCGCGGCAGCTTTACAGCCTCTCTCCCGGTGAACTCACCGAACTGCTGCAAACCATCGAATCGGGCAGCAAGCGCCTGAATCACCGCGTCGAGCAGTTGGTGTACATCACCCAGCTTGACGCCGGGATGCTCACCCGCGACAGCATCCGCGATCAGGGCTTGGTCATGACCCTATGGGAACTCCTCGTCGCCTCGACGAACCTTGCCCGCCGCTTTGCCTACCAGCAGAAATCGAACGTCGGCATCAAGATGCGCGACCGGGATCGCGATGCGATTGTCCTGTGCAACCCACCCGCGCTCAAGCAGGCGCTCGCCGAGTTGATCGCCAACGCGCTGACCTATGCCCCCGAAAACACGGATGTCGAGATCGCGCAGTGGCGCTCCGAGGGGCAAATCTGGGTGACGGTCACGGATCGCGGACAGGGAATCCCTAAAGACAAGCTGACCGCCGCGCTCGAAGCCTTTCGCCAGTTGGATCGCGAGACGAGCGAACGACAGGGCATCGGCATCGGCTTGACGCTGGCGCACCGCATCATCTACGCGCACGGCGGAACGCTCGATCTGCGCTCGGTGGTCAACAAAGGTACGCAAGTCCTCGTCAATCTGCCTCTCTACGTCGAAAATCGCTGAAGATTACCCGATTGGCTAAGCAGTAGATCACCCGACTGTTGCATAACCTCACTTCTATTCGCTATAATTAAAAGTGCAATTAATTTTGTAGGGGAGATGCCACCGATGCAGAAGACCGCTAGGATTCGCGTCCTCATTGCCGACGACCATGATCTCTTGAGGAGCGGGTTAGCTTTATTTATTCGCACCTGTCCTGATCTCGAACTGATTGGCGAAGCTGCATCCGGCGACGAAGTCGTCCGGTTGTGCGACACGCTTCAGCCGGATGTCGTGATCATGGATCTAATGATGCCCGGTTTGGAAGGCGTTACCGCCACCCGCGTCATCACAGCCAACCATCCCAAGACCCGTGTGGTCGCCCTGACCAGTTTCGACAACGAGGAACTGGTGCAGTCTGTTATTCAAGCGGGGGCTATCAGCTATTTGCTCAAAAACATCACAACCGATCATCTTGCCACCGCCATTCGCGCTGCCTACGATGGCAAATCGACCCTTGCCCGCGAAGCCGCCCAAGCGCTCGTCAACGCCACGCACCGCCCCACCGCCGAACATTTCCGCCTCACCGGACGCGAACGGGAAGTCCTTGCCATGATGATCAAAGGCTTGACCAACGTCGAAATCGCCGCCCACCTCAACATCAGCCACTCGACTGCCAAAAAACATGTCAGCAATATCCTAGCGAAGCTTCAGACGACCACACGCACGGAGGCAGTGGCAGTTGCCGTGCAGAACCGGCTGATTTCGGCGCAGACCAACTAAGGCGTCGGGAGAAGTCCAATTGATGGACACCAAACAATTGATCACCTTGATCAATCACTGGCGCAGCCTTGCGACTGAAGCGCGCACGGAAGGCAGCAACAGCGCCCAACCCTCAGTTTTGCGCGCCCATGCATATGGACTAAGCGACGGGCTCGAAATGGCAGCGAATGATATTTTGCGAATTCTGAGCGAATTAGGGGAAGATGACACTGAAGATTTGCAACCGCCCCAGCCAGCTCCTTAAGACCGGGGCGGTCACAGATTAGCGCTTACCGCTCGACGATCTGAATTTCTACCGGATCGCTGACGTACAAGAAGTTCAGGTTTTCCGTATCACTCAGGTCGATGATCGCCAGTTGGTAGAACAACTCGGTGCCGACCCGCATCCCCTCAAACAGATAGTCAGGGGCAAACAGCACCACGTCGCTGAAGACCGACGAGTCGTACAGCACGGTGAACACCTGATACGCACCAATCGAACCGAAGATCTCGTAGTTCTCGTCCGGGCTGGGGATGGCGTCCCCGTTCTGGTCGGTGAACACCAGCACAGCGGCGACATCTTCGCCTTCGAGGTTATCGACTTGGAACGACATCGTCACCTGCATACCCACTTCGCCGAACGCGCGCACGCCAAACTGCACGTTCGTGTCGAGCATTTCGGCTGTCGGGTCTGACCCGCTCGGCGGATCGAAGGCGCGCCCACCGCCGCCGCCGCCAGCATCCGGCGCAGGCATATCCAACCGCCCCACACCGAACTGCGGGTCTTCGCCGCGATCACCGAGGTCAACCGCATTTTCAAGCAAGAACGCGCGTACCTCTTCCTGCGACAGATCAGGATACGCTTCCATCACCAGCGCCGCCGCCGCTGCCACCAGCGGAGCCGCGCCCGATGTCCCGTTGAAGCCAAATCGGGTATCGTAGCCGGGGATTTGTTCGCCCGTCGGGGCGGCGATGTCCGGCTTCAACGAGCCATCCATGCGCGGACCCTGCGAGCTGTAGGTTTCCAGCCGATCCGATTCGCGTCCGAGCGCCGCCACCGTCAGCGAGGACGAGGCATCGCCGGGGATGCTCACGCTGTAGCCCGGAACAACCGCCCAGTCCGCCACATCGGCGCGCGTGGTGAAAATGTCGAGGACATGATCCGTCGTCGCATTGTCGCCGCCCTGAATGGCGAGGTAATACGTTTCGCCCGGTTCCGTCTCGAATGCGGTGAACTGGAACGGGAAGTCGTTGCGCCGCCCGCTCTTCGGTTCGGAGGCAAACCCGACCTCATTCCCGGCTTCGTCCTGCACCGTGAAGCGGAAGAAAGCATCTTCGCGCCCATTCCAATTGCCGTTCCAGTTGAGCGCGATCATCGCGCCGTAGCTGTTGGCAATGAAGGGCAGCCAGTATTCGCCGCCGCCGAAATCATGCCAGCCTTCCTCACCGGGGTTGTACTGCCACATCGTGTGCGACAGGGCTTCGTTGCCCGCCGAATTCACCCACAGGATGCCCGTTTCCTCAACGAACTCGTTGACGTAGACCGCCTGCCCCCATGTGCCATCGCGCGGACCGACCGACGACCCGCCCGAATAGCTCACGATCTGCACGTCATTATCCGCGAAGAATTCGAGCGCGTCGAAGAAGCTGCTGTCCGACCCGTCATAGTAGGCAACGAATAAGTCGGCATCCGGTACGACGCGGTGAATGACGATAGCGCACGCCGTCCCGTGATCCGAAAACATGAATTCCATATCTTCGAGGTCATAGTTGCCGACGGTGTCCTCCGGCAGTTCGCCCGCGTCGATCATCGACACGACGCCCGCAAACCCGCCAACATCCAGCACGCCGATCCGCAGCCCCTGCCCGGTGAAACCGGATTTGTTCCAGTCGTCGGTGTTAACGTAGTCGCCGTTCACCGATTCGATCTGAAAGTTGACATCCGTCACCGCGCTCGGCACGGGACCCCGGAAGCCGACCACGCCCGGAACGTTGGCAATCGTCACCAGATACTCGATCAACGTGCCGGGAGTCTGGTACTGTGCCAGAATCGCCAGCGGTACGCCGATTTCGACTTCTTCCGTGTTCGGCAGGTAATCGTAGACCGACACGCCCAAGCCCGTCAGCACTTCGGTGACTTCCGGCAAAACCTCTTCCGATTCCAGCGCCAGATAGCCGACGAGTTCATCCGCCGCGTTGATAATGCCGCGTTCGCGCGCCAGTTCGGCGACGCCTTCCAAGCCCGTTTCGTCGTATTCGGTCAGCAGATCAAGGTAGCTGACAGGCAGACCGAGCTTTTCCATAATGCCCGTGTCGGTCAGGAAGACCGCCAAGCCTGCGCCGCCCTGTTCATCGAAAATGGTGACGATGCGCGTGTAGAGTTCGCTGAAGTCGATGTCTTCCAGCACCGCCGCTTCAAATTCTTCCACGAACGGCTGGAGATCGGGATACTGTTCGAACAATTCTTCGAGCGTCGGGGGCGGGTCAAAGGTCGGAGGCGCGATTTCCGTACCCCGAATAGTACGCGGATCGCCCGGACGGATCGGTGTGACGACCGGCGGCATCGGCGTACTGGTCGGGTTGACCGGACGCACTCCGAAGCCCGGCGTTGCCGTCGGCGGAGGTTGTTCTTGAGCGCTTACCGGGGCAAGTGCCAGAACAGCGACAAGAGCGACTAACACCAGTACGAGCAGTCTTTGACGCATAGATTCTCTCTCCTTAGAAACTTTCCGTTCGGTTGAGCGCTATGCCTGCCCCGACCAGAAAAACCACCGAAAATAAGGCTAACACACCCCAGTGGATCAACAGATCGTCGGCTGAGGTCGGGTAATCGACACTTAACGCGGACGGCGCGCGGTACGGCTGGCGCGCTGCCGGTGCGCCGACGAGCGGCTCATTCGTGCGCGGGTTGACCGGCACAGTTTCGATCACGAAATGGCTTTCGGCGTCCCGGTCAACCATGCGCGCCGTTGCACCGAGCGCTTCCAGCGACCAGCGCGTGATCGTCAAGCGTGACGGGACTTCGAGCGCGCCTTCCATCGGGAACAACACCCCCGGCAGCAAAATCTGGATGAACAGCACCGCCAGCACGAGATACGTCACCGCGTTAACCTGCCGGTTGAGCGCCGAAATCAGCAAGCCGATGGTCACGCCCGCCAGCGAAGTCAGCGCCAGCGTGATGAAAATCTCCAGCGGACCCCACATGATCAAGCCCTGTTCGGGCAGCACCACGCCGAGCGACAGCGTGACCATCGCCAGCACGCAGCTAAACAGGGAGAAGATGCCGTAGACCACCACTTTCGAGGTCAAGTACGGCGGAATGCGCAAATTGGTCATGCGTTCGCGCAGGAAGAGCGTTTTCTCCTCGACAATCGTGTATGCCGCCGCGAAAATGCCGAGCAGCGCCACTGACAGCGCCAGCATGAACAACAGACGCTGCGCATCATTCGCCGGGGCGAACGTCCCCGAACGACTGACCGCCGTGCCCGCTGGCTGCTCGCTGCCTCCCTGCCGACCGAGGCGGTTGCTCCGCTCTGGCGTCGGCGTCGCTTCGCTTACCTGCGCGGCATCCGCGCTTGGTGTCGGCGTTGCGTTCGTCACTTCGTTTAACGGAAGACGATCAAAGAACGAGCGAAGTTCCGCCTCGTTGGCAAACCGGTCGACTAACATCTGACCGCGTGTGTTTTCGAGCGAGTCCCAGCTAATGAAGCCGAGGAACAAACCGACCAGCGGCAGCACCACCAGCAGCGCGATCAACGTGCGGAAGTCGCGCAGCGCCAGCGCCAGCGTCCGCGCGATCAACGTGCGCGCCTGCTGCCGGAACGATCCACGCCGCCGGATGCGCAAACGGCGGTTCGACAGCACTGAATTCTTGGCAGACATCTCGGCGGGCGTCGGCGCTTGCCGCTTGATGACATACTGCTCGTAGTAAGTCGTCTTCTTGAATTCTTCCGACCACAACCGCGCCGCTTCCCGCGCATCGACGTCGCTCTTGCCATCCGGCGCGCGCAGCACGCGGTTATACAGTTCGGTGTAGTCGCGCACGCCGAAGAACGAGAGCGCATCCTTCGGCGGACCGTAGTAGGTCAGGTAGCCGCGTGACATCAACGCCAGCTTGTCGCACATATTGATGTTGAGCGTGGTGTGCGTCACCACGACGACGATGTTTCCGCGATTGGCAAGGCGGCGCATCGTCTCCATCATGGTGCGATCCAAGCCGGGATCAAGCCCCGACGACGGTTCGTCCATGAACAGCAGATGCGGCTCTGCCATCAACTCCATCGCAATCGAGACACGCTTTTTCTGCCCGCCGCTCAAGCGACCGACCAGCGTGTTCTGCGCCTCTTTGAGTTGAAGCTGCTCGATCACCCGGTCAACGCGCTGCTGGCGCGAGATTTCCGGCTCATTCGGGAAACGCAGACGCGCCCCAAAGGTGAGCGTCTGGCGCACGGTCAGGCTGCTCTGCACGATGTCCGCCTGCGGCACGTAGCCGATCACGGGCTGGTACAGTTCATAGTTCTGGTACAGGTCGTCGCCGTTGACCAGCACTTCGCCGCCGGTCGCCTCATTCGCGCCGTTCAACGCGCGCAGCAGGGTCGATTTGCCCGAACCGCTGCCGCCGATGATGGCTACGAATTCGTTCGGGTCGAGCGAGATCGACACGTCGTGCAGCAGGTTGATCGTCTTGCGCCGCACGACGCCGCTTTGTACCTGCATTTGCAAGCAAATCGCGTCCATGTCGAACATCTGCTGCGTCGAGGTTTGCTGAAGCGTACCGTTCTTGTACGTCAGCAGCACCTGCTCGATGCGGATCACGTCGTCGTCGCGCAGCGTGGTCGGGGCTTTGATCTGCGTGTCGTTGACGAATGTGCCATTCGTACTGTTCAGGTCGCTCAGCACCCGGCTGCCGCCGCTCAAAGTGAGCGCGGCGTGATTCCACGAGATCGCCAGTGTATCGATATACAACGTCGATTCGGGGTTGCGCCCGATGGTGAACGGCTTGTCGTCCAGCGTGTACGTCTTGCGCGCAACCGGCGCAGCGGTCATCTCCAGCGGGTTGATGTACGTCAGCGTCACGCCGACGCCTTCGCCATCTTGCAGCCGGATTTTATCCCCGTTGCGAAGCTGCACATCTTCGACGATTTTCCCGTTGACCGTCACGTCGCCGGGGTAGCTCGTCAAATCGGACAGGTTGTAGCCTGTCCCCTCGCTCGACAGCCGGATCATGCGCGGGGCGATTCCCCGCGCTTCGATCCGCACTTCTTGACTCGGGTCGCTGCCCACATGCGAGACAGCTTCCGTCAGGGCGATGGTATACGCTTTACCCACGTCCGGCGTGATTTGCAGAAACGCCTCGACGCGGGACGAATCCAGTGTTACCGTGAGCTGCGTTCCGCAGTTCGGGCAGCGCGTCGTCCCCGCCGGGATCGTCGCGCCGCAGTTCGCGCAGACTTTATCCGCCACCTATCAACCACCTTCGCTGATGATCAAGGTATAGCCGCCACCGGCTTGATTGTTGTATCCCCGCACTTCAATCGTGTAGGTTTCCGTCGCCGAAAGTTCCAGATCGCCGATGTACGACACCGTCCCGCCGAACGGGCTGTCGTCGTTCGACGCGATTGCCAACCCGTTGGCATTGTAGATGGTCACCACCGTGTCCCAATCTGCATCCGTCTCGACGGTGATCACCTGCCCGGCAGCCCCGGCAAACTGCCACAGATCAGCGCCGCCCACCTCGATTTCGCCCTCGTTCTCGCCGAACTCGGCGATCCCCGTCGGCGCGACCGTCGCCGAAGGAACCGGCGTTGGCGTTGCCGTCGGCGAGTCGATGATGTTGAGCGTGTAATCGCCGCCTTCGGTGTCCTGATAGCCGCGCACCTCGATGAAGTACGTCCCGGCAACCGGGAAAACGAACCGTTCGATCAGCGAGGTCAGACCGCCGCGCGGCGTGTCGTCGTTGATGGCGAGGATCGTGCCGTCCGGTGCGCGCAGCATCAGCAGTGTGTCCCACTCGGCTTCCGTGTAGATGTCTACCAGTTCGCCGCCGCGCGCCGCATATGCCCAGCGATCCCGCGCGCCGACATCCAGATGACCTTCGTTCGCGCCGCGTTCTGCCGTCGCTTCGAGCGCCGGGGTCGGCGTCGGCGTCATCTCGACGCTGCGCGGCGACCAGACCGTCAGTTCCTCGAAGCGCGTGATTTCGCCCGTGATCAAGGTGCCGACATACGCGCCGGTCACGATCATCAATTCGCCCGGTTCGGTGTTCGCCGACAGGTCGAGCGCGCTGATGAACTCGTCGTTCAGGTAGAGCGCGCCGCGTTCGCCCTCGGCGACCAAGCGAATCGTGTTCGCGCCGCCCTCGTCCACATTCAAGTTAAGGAGCTGTCCGCCGACCGTCGATTCGTTGTCTCCGCTGTAGGTCTTCAGTTCCCAGCTTTGATCGGAGCTGATCACGAGGCGGTACTGTCCGGCGTCATTGTCCCGGAAGAAGATCGCGAAGTCCCAATTGCCGCGCTCCAGTGAGTACGGGTTGTAGAAGCGCCCTTGCACAATCAAATCGGCGGGGCTGACCGGCAGCGGCTGCGCGACCACACTGGTCGATTCCGCATCGTGCACCAGTTCGCCATTGAGCGGACCGAAGATCGGCACGGCGTCCACGATGATCGCTTCGGCGGTCGCACGCACGGCGGCGAGCTGCGTCGGCGCGATGACCGTCGCCGTCCCGCTGAAAGCTGCGCGCGTCGCGTATTCGGGGATTTGCGTTGCCGTCGCCGCGCCTGCCACCGGTGCGCCGCCGCTGATGCCATCCAGCGACCAGACGGTGAAGCCGTCGTAGCGGGTCGCCGCGCCAGCGCGCGAGTAGCCCGAATACGCCGACGTAATCACCGACACCTGTCCCGCCGCCTGCCGCACGGAGACATCGAGCGTCGTCACATAGCTGCGGTTGATGTACACATCGGCTTCGCCGCCGCTGACCACCAGTTGGATGAAATTCGTCTCGCCTTCATCCAAGTTCCAATCGGGAATGCGCCCGCTTTCGAGCGTGCCGCTCAAGCCGCCGTTGATGTCGTAGAGCAGCAGCGCGTAATTGCGATCCGAGTCGACGATCAGGCGGTAATGCCCGTTATCGTTCTGCCGGAAGAAGAAGGCGAAATCCCAGTTGCCATCATACGGCACGGTGACCGTCGCTTGTGCGATGAAATCGCGCACGGTAATGCGCGCCGAGTTCTGCACAACCTGTGAGGACTCGGGATTGTGATAGAGCAAGCCGCCCGTGGGACCGAAGACGCGCACCGCATCCCGGTCGATGCCCCGCGCCTCGACCTCTGCCGCTTCCGCATCCGCCACGCGCACCCCGAATTCCGGCGCAAGCGTCGAAGTCGGCGCACTGGCATCGGGCGTCGGCGTCGTCATGGCGACGAAGTCCGCCGGGGAGAACTGCGGACAGGTCGCGCGCGTATCCGAGATCGAATAGCGTGTGCGCTCGACAGCGGTCAATTCGCGCCGCAGCCGTGAACACACATAGTTGATGGTTTCGTCTACATCGACATCCCACAAACGCGCAGTCTGATCGCGGCTGGCGGTGATGACGAAGCGGCTGTCGCTCGAAATCGCCGTCGACCAAATCGTCCCGGTGTGCCCGCTGAAGCGCCGGATTTCCTGCCCCGTCTGCGCGTCCCACAGGCGCGCGGTGTTGTCGCTGCTGCTGCTCAACAGGTAGCGGTTGTCGGCAGACACGCTCATCGACCAGACCGTGCCGGTGTGCCCGGTGATGCGCAGCACCGTTTCGTCCGTGTCCAGATTCCATTTGCGGATCATGTTGTCGCTGCTGGCACTGACCACATAGCGGCTGTCCGGCGTAAACGCGAGACCGTAAACCGTGTTGGTATGCCCTTGCAGCGCGTGCGTTAAACTACCGTTCAGATCCCACACGCGCACCAGCGCATCGATCCCGCCCCCGGCAATCGACTGTCCGTCCGGCGCATACGCGACCGACACGATGGATTCCGCGCCGGAGTTCAACGCCAGCACGCGTTCGCCCGTCTCGACTTCCCAGACAAACACGCGCCCGGTGCTGTAGCCGGCGAGGATACGTGAGCTATCCGGCGAGAAGGCGACACCGTAGACCACACCCGGTTCTTGACCGAGGCTGGTCAACTGCACGCCGCTGACCGTATCCCAGATGCGCACCGTGCCATCGTCCGAGCCGCTTGCCAGCAGCCGACCATCCGGCGAGAAGGCGACCGAACGAATCCAGTTAGGATGCGTCAAGATGTGCAGCGTTTCGCCCGTTGACCGGTTCCACAGGCGCACGGTGTTGTCGTCGCTGCCCGTCGCCACGATCTGCGTATCCGGCGAGATCGCTGCCGCCAGCACTTCGCCCGTATGCCCGATATACTGACGGGGCACATCGTCAATCGCCGCGTTCCACAGCCGACTCGTGCCGTCGCTGCTGGCAGTGATCACCGAGCGCCCGTCCGTCGAGAAGGTCACGCTCCACACCGAGTCGGTATGTCCGCTCAGGCGGCGCACTTCCGCGCGCTGCTCGATATCCCACAGGCGCGCCGTTTGATCGCGGCTGGAAGTCGCCACCGTCCGCCCATCGGGCGAGAAGGCGACACTCAAAATCCCGCTCGTGTGTCCGGTGAGCTGGCGCAGTTCTTCCCCATCGCGCACATCCCACAGGCGCGCTACGTCGTCGTCGCCGCCGGTCAGCAGCAGGCGTCCGTTAGGCGAGAATGCCACGCCGTAGACCGCGTTCGTGTGTCCATACAGGTAAAAGAGTGCGTCGCCCGAGTCAGCATCCCAGATGACCGCCGTCGTATCCCGGCTGCCGGTGGCGATATGCGCGCCA